>DBTJ01000056.1:41337-51088 GCA_002306985.1 Verrucomicrobia bacterium UBA1319 | reverse complement strand
TTCATGGTGGTGTAATTGGGTGCCCTATTGGAAAACACCCGAGTTTGTGCCTGCGGGAGGGACAAACTACATGATCAAGCCGCTGCCGATAAAACTCCCGGGACCGCCCAGGTAGGGGCCCAGGGGGCTTGCCCGATCGTAGAAGTAGTAGTTACAGTCCATTTTTACGTCGAACAAGCTTTCGATATTGACTTGAGAGAGGTAATTCGTGGTTTGATCCGGGTTCAGTGAGGACCACAAGATCCAATGATTTCGAATGGTTTGGACCGTTGGAATGTTCAATAATTTGTTCAAATACCCTAATTTGGAGCCGATGGCGTTGGACATGCTGGCATAGGTGACCTCGCGGGCGTGGGTGACATCGTTCGGGTGGATGGATATTTCACAGCCTTTGGCCAGAATATTGTTTCGGATACTCTCGGCGTCGTCGGCCGTCAATTGGGACACGTTCTTGATGTATAGGGTCATGGTGCCTCCCGCGGCCAGCACGTCGTTTACTTCGCTTAACTCATCCGCGTAAGTCGAGTCCTCGCCATCGGAGGTGAAAATAACGGTGCTCTTAAGTTGGTTTTTAAAATACCAGGCGCGCGGCAGCGGGAGGATCGAGTCCATGAAATACTCGATGGCGTGCGTGAGCAGGCGCATTTGTTCGTCCGCCTGGTTGATGGCGTTGTTCTGTGGGTCGTTCCAGTCATCCACAAACATATCTTGCGCGGTGATTTCCTGATCCTGATCCCAATCGAAATTGGCCTTGGCGGGGTTGCCTTGACGGGTGGCGACGAGGTTGGCCGGGAGATTGTAGCCAAACGCGATCGCGTGGTCGCGACTCGCGATAGCCGTGGCCCCACCCGGGGCGTATGCCGCGATTTTCACCCCCCGCGAATCCAGCTCGTAGCCATCGCAGTGGCCGTGGATATTCAGATCTTTAGGCGTTATGCTTTTGCCAATCCGGGTCGAGGTGGACACTCGAAGACGGCTGTCGTTGGCCTGGGGAGACACCCATTTAACGCCGAACAAATCCGCGATCCGAGTGTCCGGTCGGAAAGCGACCAAATTGCCCGAGCTGGCATATGCTCTCAGGGCCGAAAGGTGCGAATCGGCCAGTAAGTTAATGTCATTATCGTCGTGCGTTTGTGGTAAGATTATAATAGAATAGTTGGTTAATATAATCCGGTCCAAATTCGATAGCGGTGCGGTTTCAAATTCGCTAATGCCTTCGGTTTTTAATATCTCGGCGATATAGTTGCAATAATTTGGCTGCGGACTCGATTCGTTCAATAAAATCAAGATCGGTGGCGCGGCGTAGGCCGGCAAAAGACAGAGCAGCAGAAAAAGTCTCAATCCCCAAGATGTAATCTGGCGCATAATATTTACTAAGCAATGAAGTGTAAGCATGTATCGTGCCATATATTGGAAGGATTATGTGCCCCCAGGTGCTCGCGGGCGCTATGAGGCTATCGCTCAAGCGGGGTCGCTAAATTCACGCACAGGCGCCTGTGCCCACTCTCGGGGTGCCGGTTATGGAGCATGCTGGTCGGCAACCGTCCTCTTGTATGGGGGGCTTACGGATTGGCCTGTGTGAGGTAGGTTGCTCTTTCTGATGGTCCTTTGCCTAGCCATCGGCATGGCTTGCTCGATCAGCCACTTTTTAAGTAATTCCTCCTTCGCGCTGCTTACCGGACAATCCAATGACTCGCCATAAACTGGATTCCATCCTTCGGGCCGATTAATACCAGGGTGTTTGCGATCGTAGCCGGGTAATAATTCGGATCGAGTGTCGCCTTTATCCGAGGGAGTATTGGCGAAGACGGAAAGCACGAAACCTTCTCGCGGGTCCAGGCGGGGTGCCGTTACTGTTAGCAAGCTGGTTGGTCGCAAAAAGATTCTGAATCGGTTTTATAGCATTCCTCAAAAGGCATGTTCCCCAGCTTGCCAGCCGGCTTCTGGTGGTGCGTAATGAAACGGCCCAGCGGCCGATACCTTTCAAGTCAGATGCGGAGATGGCGTCCCATTTAAAGACAAAGCACACGGAAAAACGCTTCTTTACTATTGGCGCGTCATCGGGAGGGACGTTTGATGTGCCGGCGAGCAATTAACCTTCTACGGCCTAGGAAGTCGCTTGCCGCCAGGCGCCGCGCCATCCGCCTCCGCTCGACGGTATGTGGATTCGATTCTTTTTCGCGCGAGGGCGGGCCGGCAACTAGGAAGTCGTCTGCGAAGCAGGCTGGGCGGCACTTCGGATTGAAGCGCCCCGCAATCGGGGAGGGCGGTGTTTTAGCGGGAACGAAGCCGTGTTATGCGCGTCTATTTTTTAACGGGCAGGCCCGCTTTTTCCCACGCATTGAAGCCGCCGTCCAAATGGTAAATCGTTTGAAACTCCAGTTTTTTTAACACGGGCAAGGCTCGGGTGCTGCGATTGCCCGAGGCGCAATAGACCAAAAACGCCTGCTTTTTATCGAGTTTGGCCAGGTTGTGCTCGAAATCCACGGCCATGAAATTGACGTTGGTCGCCCCCGCAAGGTGGCCGCTCTTGTATTCCTCGGGCGTGCGAATATCGAGGACCCAAATTTTCTTGTCCGCCAAGAGTTGCTGCGCTTCGGGTGCGTTGACGTGTTTCGCCGGATTGATAAGGGGGGTCGGCTCCGCGGCATCGGCGCAAAATCCCACAAACAACAGTCCGATGGCGGCGGTCTGCAGCATGGTTTGAATCATCATATGGCTCTAAACTACCACGGCAGGCGCGTTGGTTCAACGACCCGCGCCGGTATTTTGTTCGCGCTGGCATGCGCCCCGGTCGCCAGCCAGCATGCCGCAGGCGCCCGCGATATCCTGCCCGCCACTGTAACGCCGCACGACGGGCATGCCTAACTTGGCGCGAAGCGCGTCGCGAAAGTGGTCCCGTTCGGCCGCCGAGGGCGGGCGAAACTGGCCCGAGGGGTCGTTGACGTCGATCAGGTCGAGCTTGATGGGCAGGCCGCGGGTCAAGTCCGCTAGTTTTTGCGCGTCCGCCTCGCCGACATTCACGCCGGAGATCATCGTCCAAGCCAGCGTGACCCGCTGGCCGCTGGCGGCGTGATACTCGCGGAGCGCCTCGATGAGGTCCGGCGTTGGATGGCCTTGTTCCACCGGCAATAATTCACGCCGCTGGACCGGGTCCGCGGACGTCAGGGAAACGACGAGCCGGGCGCGGCGGCCTTCGGCCGTAAACCGGCGAATGCCGGGGATGATGCCCACCGTGGAGACCGTGATGGCCTTGGCCGAAATCGCCATTCCGCAAGGTTCGGAAAGAATTTGAATGGCCGTCATCACCGCGTCGTAGTTGAGCAGCGGCTCGCCCATGCCCATGAAGACCACCCCGCGAACCGGGTGCGGCGAATCCGCCTGGAGTTTCACGACTTGATCCACGATTTCCCACGCGGCGAGGTTGCGGTGAAACCCCATCCGGCCCGTGGCGCAGAACGCGCAGCCCATGGCGCAGCCAACCTGAGAGCTGACGCAGGCCACATACTTAAGATCCCCCGGCCGGTGGAGGAGGGGGATGCGGACGGCCTCGAACAGCCCGGGTTCGCGGCCACGAAACCCGTACCGGGCGAATCCATCCCGGGGCGAAACGACTTTCCGGTCGAGCGTCAAATGCGGAATCTCCGTCAAAGCGCGCAGTTCATCCCGCAACCGGGCGCCCAAGTCGCCGCCCAGCGCGGGCAGTTCGCCTCGCTTGACGGCGGCCGCCAAGAGTCGGCGCGCCAGTTGCGGAGTCACTCCAGCGTGGGCCAGGCTGGCGCGCAACTCCGTGGACGTCTGATTCTTTAACAGGATGGGCATGCTTGTACTCGTCCCTGACTGGACGAAAGGACAAGCTATCAAGAAAGTTTCCGGACCGCACTTGTTTATCCCGCGTTTTCGGAAAGCCAGGACGGCTGATCGGATCAGCTCGGGCGAAAGCCCCCCCGATGGCAGGCAAGTGGCCCGATGCCTGGATTCCCTCCGGGATCAGCGCGAGCCCGCTAGCATGGCGCCCATGATCATGCCATAAACGGTGCTGATCCAGGGGTTGCTGGACAGCGGGCAAGTGCCGGTGGAACACCCCACCAGCTTGTAGTAACCGAAACCCAGCAGGCCGCCAATCACGGCTCCCAGTATATAGCGCATGGTCGTGTTCCTCCAGAACGGGCGGCGGCTGGTGGGGCCGCCACCCGATTCGTCAAGTTGAGGCAGACTGGTCATGGGATTTAGGCGGTTTGGTTGGCCGGGCTGGCGGCCTCGAGCAACGTCCCCAATTGCTTCGGGGACTGCATGCCCACAGCCGTTCGCACGGGCTTGCCTTGGTGGAACACCATCAAAGTGGGCACGGACGTGATGCCAAAACGATTCGCCAGTTCGGGCGATTCGTCGATGTCGACTTTCATGATTTTGGCCTTGCCTTCATAGGTTTTAGCCACTTGTTCGAGCACCGGGGCCAGCATTCGGCAAGGGCCGCACCAGGTCGCGAAAAAGTCCACCAGCACCGGCAAAGCCGATTTCAGTACGTCGTTCTCAAAAGTGTTTGTGTTCGTTGTCATATTCAGTTTCCTTTCGGTCTCACACCCATTACCGAGCCCAGCCGAGCAAAAAAGTTACAAAGCGCAAACGGTGGGTTCGCGCCCGCATTTGAGAATTGTTCCCGTTGCGCTATCTTAAGGACGCGGGTCGCCGGAGAGGATCCCGCCAGTTGAGACTGCTTTTATGATGAACGAAACGTGCGAAGTGCCGCTGGAGAACGCCGGCGCGCCGGAAATCGACGAAATCTTGCGGACCGCCCGGACGATCGCGGTGGTGGGCTTGTCGGATAACCCGGAGCGGGACAGCCACCGGGTGGCGCGGTATTTGCGGGATCGCGGATATCGAATCCTGCCGGTGAACCCGAACGCCGCCGAGATTCTGGGGGCGAAGTGTTACGCCACGTTGCGCGAAATCGGCGAACCCGTGGATATCGTGGACGTCTTCCGCAAACCCGAGGCGGTACCGGAGATCGTCGCGGACGCCATCGCCATCGGGGCGCGGGCCGTGTGGCTGCAATCGGGCATCGCGCATAACGCCGCCGCCGGGCAAGCGCGCGCGGCGGGGCTTAAAGTGGTGCAGAGCCGTTGTCTCATGGTGGAACATCGGAATCGTCAGGCGGCCGCCTAACCTACGCGAAGGGGGAAAACAAAATTATTCGACGACCTTCCTTCGAGGAAGAGTAAGTAACGGAGGTCGACGGACTCGTAACGCAAGCAGCCGCGAGTTTGCATGCGCGGCGGATAGCGTTGTCCGGAGGATGGTTGTGGTTGGTGTCGTTACTTAATTGGCGAATCGATGCCACTCTCCTGAATCCGGGCGCGTGGGCTGTTCATGCCTAACTCTCGTTCAAGATAGGGCTAATCAAATCGCCCAAAAGGCGAAGCTAGGGCTGGGTACGCTCGCCGTTGCCTTCGTCGAAGTAAACCGTCGAACCGACGGTGCTCGATTGAAGGTATTGGCGCCAGGGGCCGGAGACGGCTTTGAGCGTGGTTTGACTGGTTTTGGGCATGGGGATGCCTGGAGTCGACAGGGCTTCGGTGAGTACGCGGCCGTCCATGGCGTGGGAAAGCTGGATGCCCAAGATAGCCAGGACCGTGGGCGCCACGTCGACATTTCCGGTGGGTAATACATCCGTCCAGCCGGATTTGAAATCCGGCCCGGCGGCCACCAGCGAGTTATGCATGTCGTATGGGCTAAGCGAACCATGCGCGCCTTTGCCGCGCGTGCCGCCGTCGGTGATCAGTAGCCCGGGCAGACCCGAGAAATTGGCTTCGCCGGTCCACCGCATAGAAACCACCACATCGGGGGCGTTAATCGAGTCGATGCGCGCTTGGGCGAGAGTGAACGCGCCAGCCAGGGGTTTTCGGGTAAAAATAACGCCCGTGAAATCTTGGTTTTGGAGCCAGACGACTAGCTGGCGAACCACCGTTTCGTCGTGGTTTACCACGTAGAACGCGGTCGAACCGCCCAGTCCGGCCACCAGAATTTGCCCGGGTTCGGGGTCCTCGAACTTTTTTACCGCCTTGAATTGACTTTTCTTGAGTAGCGCGACGATGTCCACGCCGCTTTTTACCGTGGAAAACCCATGGTCGGAAACGACGAGAATATCGGTTTTACCGCGGAGTTTTTTATCCTCCAAAGTTTTCAAAACGGTCGCCAGATTGGCGTCGGCGCTTTTGAGGGCGCGGCGAGCGGTCCAGGAGCCGGGGCCCCGTGCATGTTGGGAGTAATCGGGGTCGCTCAGCCACAGGATGGAGAGGCGGGGCACCTCGTTGCTCCACAAACCTTGAGTCAGCGCGCGGGTGGTCCAGGCGTCTTGTTTGCGGTTGGGATGGCGGACACTGGCGGGAAAAGTGTCGCCGCCGCAGGCTTGCACCAGCGCGGCCAGGGCGGTGGCGGGCACCGTGCGGCCTTTGTAAAGATCGACCGATTGCCGGGCGGCGGGCGAAGAGCGCTCCCACGCGCGGTCCAACAGCAGGGCCACAGGCTTGGTTCCCGCCACCACGGTGCGGAAACCCGCGCCTTGGATGGTTTCGGTCAAAGTGGGCACCGCCAGGTAATGGCCGCCGGAGATCCAATCCGCGCGGCGCACCGCCTCGAGGGATTCGGTGGCGAAGGGTTCCGACCAACCGATGCCCGGCCGGTATTCGCGATTGGCGACGATCCCGGAATGCTCCGGATAGGCGCCCGTGATGAGGACCGTGCCGTTCACCTCCGTGGAGCTGATGTATACGGGATGATGCCGGTTAAAACACACGCCGGATTGGGCGAGCGCGCTCAAAGTAGGCGTGAGTTCCGGGGTGACGCAATCGGGGCGCAATCCATCCCAGACCATGATCACAACGTGTTCGGCTTGGCCCGCGGTGGCGGCCGGAACGCCCGGCAAAATTTGAAGCCATATCCACAATAATCCCAGGCGGGTAAGACGGCCATGCCCGGGCCCGCCGCACGCAAGCATGCGCCAATAGGTTTTCATTTTATCCATATGAAAGGTGGTGGTATCCCGAGGATCGCCGACCCACGTTGATTGCCCGTCTCAATATGCCTGATTCCCCACTTGGCGCAAGGTCTGTCGCATTGACACCGCGCGCCTGACGAAATAGGTTCGCGCCCTATGAATTGGCGCGAGATTCGCTTCACCTTTCCCCGCGTTGCGATGGGCGTCGCCCAGTGGTTCATGCTATCCGTGCTTTCGTCGGCGCCGGCGGTGATCGCCGGTGAGGTGGGCGCGCCGCGCCTCGTTTGGAACGCCGCCACCTTGCGATTGGTTCAGCCGGAGGGCGATTACGCGCGCATGATCCGCCTGGAAAATGGGGGCTGGTTGATCGGTTACAGCTGGCAATCCAAACTGTGGGTGCGCGCCAGCGCCGACGCGGGGAGCACCTGGGGCGAGCCGGTGCCAGTCGCGGCCCCGGACGGTTCGTTGCTCACGAATGCGGAGTTGCTCGCGCTCAGTGATGGCACGGTAATGGCGCTTTTTAACGATCGTCCCAAAGCGGCCTTGCCCCGCCGCAACCAGCCGCCGCCCGTCGCCGGTTTGACCAAGCCCTTCCGTATTTTGGCCGCCTACAGCAAAGACCGTGGACGCACGTGGTCGGCGCCGTCCATTCTTTACACGGGCGGGTGCGAGTTCGGCAACGGCTGTTGGGAACCGGCGGCTCTCCAATTGCCCACTGGCGAAGTGCAGGTTTATTTCGCCAATGAAGCGCCGTATCGGGAAAGCGACGAGCAGGAGATCACTCGGTTGCGTTCGCCTGACCAAGGCATCACTTGGAGCGCGCCGGAAACCGTGAGCTTCCGGCCGCGGCATCGTGATGGCATGCCCAAACCACTCCGCCTCCAAAACGGGCGGGGGATAGTCGTGGCTATCGAGGACAACGGTTTCGACGGGGACCGGTTTAAGCCGGTGATTATCGCGGTCGAATTGGCGGGCCATGGAAACGCGGGGCCGATCGAGGCCGACAGTCCCCGGCGCTGGGGCGCTTGCGTGCCGCCGGTGGCTCGCGAGAGTTATGCGGGCGCGCCTTTCTTGGCGCAACTGCCTTCGGGTGAAACGCTGCTTTCGTATCAAGAAAGCCGGACGGGGGATTTGGCTGGCGCGCGCATGGTGGTTCGCGTGGGTGATCGCGAGGCCCGGAATTTTGGCGCGCCGACCCAGCCGTTTCCAGGCGCAAGCCGGAAAACCCAGCTGTGGAATTCGCTCTTCGCGCCCGATGCGCGCACGGTCATCGCCATATCGACGGCCACCGTTGAGGGTAAACGCGGGATTTGGACGGTTACTGGCGAAATCACGCCAGCGCGGTAAAAACGCGAGGCCGGGCCGGTTTTCGGAGTTGCCGCGCGTCGGGAAAAGGTGGAGAGTATTCGCATTCAAGGACTCGAAACATGAAAATGAAATGTTTGGCTGGCGTGGCGGCGTTGGCGATTGGAATTGCGGTCTCGGCGGGGGCGGCGGAACACGCTCCGGCGGTGACGTTGTTTAATGGCCAAGACTTCGCGGGCTGGAAAACCGTGGGTTCCCGGAGTAACCAATGGCAGTTCGGCCAAGCGGCGCTTGATCCGACCAACCCCGCCAAATTGCTTAAGACGGGCCCCGGCAGGGAATGGGTCAGCTCCGATAAAAATGTGAATTTGGCCACGGAGGCTGAATTTCGCGATTGCCGGCTAGAGCTGGAATTCATGTTGGCCAAGGATTCCAACTCGGGGGTCAAGCTGATGAATATTTACGAGATCCAGCTGCTCGATAGTTTTGGCAAAGCGGTGGCGGGCAAGGAGGACTGTGGCGCGGTCTATAAAGAATCCGCCCCCAAGGTGAACGCCTGCAAACGGGCCGGGGAATGGCAAACGTTGGTCATCGACTTCCGCGCGCCGCGCTTCGACGCGGCCGGCCAGAAAACGGCCAACGCCCGCTTTGTGAAAGTGGTCCTCAATGGCCAGGTAGTGCAAGCGAATGTGGAAATCGCCCACGGCACGAATGTTAGCAAGGATGTGAAGGAAAAACCCGCGGGACCGGTCTACTTGCAGGGCGATCACGGTCCGGTGGCGTTCCGCAACCTCAAGCTCACCCCGCTCGATGATTAATTGATTTATGAAAACCCAACTAAACCGTCGTTTATTTTTGCGACACGCCGCCGTGGTGGCTGGCGCTAGCGCGATCGTGAATTATTATCCCGGCATCGTCCGGGCCGCCGAGGCCACGCGCAAATTGAACTGCGCGATCATCGGTTGCGGCGGACGGGGCGCCTCCGCGCACTTGGAGCCGGCGTCCAATGAAAACCTCATCGCCATAGTTGATCCCGACGAGAAGCGCTTGGCCGTGGTGAAAGATTGGTTGAAAACCAAAGATCGCAATCCGGACCAAGCGGAAAGCTTCACGGATTACCGCCGGATGTTCGAGAAAGTGGGCAAGGATTTGGATGTGGTGTTCATCGCCAGCCCGAATCACCAGCACGCCTTGCCCGCGCTGATAGCCATGCAAATGGGCAAAAACGTCTATTGCGAAAAACCGCTCAGCCATAATATCGCCGAGGCGCGGCGCATGGCCACCTTCGCGCGCCAATATAAAGTCGCGGCCCAGATGGGGAACCAAGGCCATTGCCAGAATGGTTATCGACGGTTGTGCGAATACCTTTGGGCGGGAGTGATCGGTAATGTCACCGAAACCCATAGCTGGACGGACCGCGCCAATGGCGGGGGGGGGCCGCGCCCGCCC
>DBTJ01000056.1:39353-41084 GCA_002306985.1 Verrucomicrobia bacterium UBA1319 | reverse complement strand
ACGCCCCCCCCCGCCGTATCTCGCTCCGCCGACGGGGCTGCATTGGGACGAATGGATCGGGCCCGCGCCGTATCGCGATTTCCACACCGATTTGCACCCGCACGAATGGCACGGCTGGTACGATTTCGGTAATGGCTCCATCGGCAACATGGGCTGCCATGTCTTGGACGGCGTGTATTGGGCGCTTAAAATCGACCATCCCGTTAGCATCGAAGCCGAGGAAATCCGCGAAGGCACCGCTGAGCGCTATCCCACGGGCAGCCGGATTCGCTGGGATATCCCGGCCCGCGAAGGCCTGCCGCCCGTGAAAGTGTTCTGGTACGAGGGGCTCAAGAAAAATGTCGCCGCCCAAGCCGAAGGCAGCCTGCATGCCGCCAAAGGCGCGGCGCAGAATTTTCCGCCCTTGCTCGACGAGATCAAGAAAAAGTACCCCGAGGAGGAATTCGAAAACAGCGGTACCCTCTACGTGGGCGACAAAGGCATTATCTACACCGGCTGTTACGGGGATAGCATGCACGTCCTGCCTTGGGAGAAAATGAAACAAATACCCGAGCCTCCCAAAGTTTTGCCGCGCACCAAGAATATCATGATCGATTTTCTCACCGCTTGCCGCGAAGGCAAAACCGAGACCGCCGCGGGCTTCGACTACGGCGCCCGGCTCACGGAATTCACCCTCCTGGCCAATCTTGCGCAATTCGCGGGCGTGGGCAAGAAGGTGGTTTGGGATGGTCCTAATATGAAAGCCGTTGGCCAGCCTGAGCTGGACCACCTGCTAAAATACGAGTACCGCAAAGGCTGGCAGGTTTGACCTGTTGATGCCGCGGAGTCTTTGAAGCGATCGCCGCGGGTTTATCCCCCGGCGAATACCGGGCGAAAGCCCGCCGCAGTCAAGATGCGGGCGACTTCCTCGCGTTTATCGCCTTGGATCTCGATCTGGCCGTTTTTTACCGTGCCTCCCGTGCCGCAAGCTTTCTGCATTTGCTTGGCGAGCCGCTCTTTTTCGGGCAAGCCAATGCCGGTGAAATGAGCCACCACGGTGACGGTTTTGCCGCCCCGGCCGGCTTTTTGGCGGATAATATCCACGCGGCCGCGATTCTTCACCGGCGCTTTACCGGTAAGCTGTCCAGGCGGCAACCCCGCGCCGCTCAATGCCGCGAACGGATTATGCCCGAATTCGCCTGGGCCGTCGTCTCCATGTGTGTCGTCTGCCATAGCACGTTTTGTTGGCGACATCTTCCTTGGCCCGCTCCCTTCCGGCCAGCCAAAATTCTCAAAACCTTGATGTCCTCGCGTTCGCGACCGGCTTGCAAGGACGTCTTCGCAACCGTCAAAACCAGGATGAACAACCGCGCCCGCTAGAAGAAATGGCGGGGGTAACGGGGCGCGGGCGTTTTTTCGCCACATTTCCATTGCCAGGGGACGGGCGGCGGGTAGGTTGCGCCTGTGCCGGAATTACCTGAAGTTGAAGTGCTGGCCCGGAGCCTCGGGCCGAAGTTGAGCCGTAAAACGATCCATGTCGCGCGGGTGTTGCGACCCAAAGTCCTGCGGCCCACCACGCCCCGGCGGCTGACCGAAGCGCTGGCGGGCGCGCGGTTTCTCGAGCTTTCGCGGCGTGGCAAGTACCTGCTATTTCGGTTCGCCTCTTCGAAGCCAGCGGAGCCGGTGGTCGTGGTGGGGCATCTGGGCATGACCGGGCGCATGTACCTTCAGCCGGTGGGCGAGCCACTGGCG
>DBTJ01000056.1:13893-39112 GCA_002306985.1 Verrucomicrobia bacterium UBA1319 | reverse complement strand
CCCTTCAGCGGGTGGGCGAGCCACTGGCCAAGCATGCCGCCGTGGTGCTGGAAATGGGCGCGGAGGCTTTTGTATTCGAGGATACTCGATATTTTGGCCGGTTTACGCTGGACCGGTCGGCCATCGAACGATTGGGCCCGGAGCCACTGGGTCCGGCGTTCACCGTTCCGGATTTCGCGCAAGCCTTGAAGCGTTCCGCCCAGGCGGTGAAAGTAAAGTTGCTCGATCAAAGCCTGGTGGCCGGGGTGGGCAACATCTACGCCTCCGAAGCGTTGTTCCGCGCGGAAATTTCACCCCGCGTGGCGGCGCGACGGCTAAAGAGCAATCAAGTCGAACGGCTCTGGCGGGCGATTCGCGAAGTGCTGGCTGAAGCCATCGAATGGGGTAGTACGATTCAGGTGGATCGTCACGGCAATCCCGAGGCTGGGCAACTTTTCGTCCGCGATGCGGGCTATTTCAGTTTGGAACGTTTGCGGGTGTATGATCGCGCGGGCCAGCCTTGCACCCGGTGTGGCGCGCCTATTCGTCGCCTGGTCCAAGCCGCCCGTAGCACGTATTATTGCCCGGCCTGCCAGCGCGCTTGAGTTTGGCGCGCGAACTGGCGATACCTTGCCGCGCTTTTTGCGAATGGGTTCTTAAGGTTGGCGCACGCGAAAGAAACCCATCGGCGCGCCGGAGGATAGAAAATCCTTAATCACCAGCTGGCCTCCGGGCGCTTGATTGGTGCTGATCGGGATCCAGGTGTTCAAGTCGGCCGAGGCTTCGATCACGTACACGGCGGTGCGCGGGTTGGAAAGGAGGATTTGGATGGAACCATCGGGTGCGCGTGCGATGGCGTCGAAGCGGGAACGGGAATCCGCCTGAGCGGTCTGGGATGGCTGCTCCTTGGCGGCCTGGGCGGGCGTCGCGGAAAATCGCCACAGTTGGGCGGGTTGCGCGGTTTTCCCCACTAAATAGCGGTTGCCGAGTTCATCCCATACGATCGTCCAATGCCGATCGACCCATGGACCGGGCCCCCCCACGCGCAAGGCGCCGGCCAAATTGCCCTGGCTGTCATAGCAAGCCATAAACATGTCGGCGTCCGCCTTGGCTGCCAGGGTCATGGCGGTGGGGCCTTCGCCGAACCACGCGCCCGGTCCGTAGCGGCCGGTGAGGTAGCAACCGCCCTGTTCATCCACCAGCGCCCACACCCCATAGTCTTCATTGGTTCCGCCACCTTGTCGCGCCCAGGCGAAATCTCCGTTTGCGAGGTATTTGACCAGGAAAAAGTCGCTCATGCCGCGACTTCGCAAGTTAGCCGAGTCCGGGGCTCCGTCAAATTGCAGGCGTGTTTCAAAGCCGCCCGTCAGCAGACAATTACCGTCCGGATCGACCCCAATCGCCGAGGGAATGAGGGAGTCAGCCCCGCCAACGCGCCGCGCCCAGTGGCATTGCCCTTGGAAAGTCATATCCGCGATGAAATAATCATATTTCAATTGCTGGCCGGAAAGGCATATGGGGGTGGCGCCAATGCCGGGCAGGGACAAGCTCCCCATAAACGTGCCGGATAAGATAAGGTGACCTTGCGAACTCAGAGCAAGCCCATGGGCATATTCGTAGTCGGGGCCACCGAAAGCGCGCGCGAAGACGAATTCAAGTTTTGAGTTCCATTGGGCAAGGAGGAAATCATTTTTGCCCTGGTTCGGCAAAGGATGAGATGTGCTCCCGTCCTCGATTCGCGCGTTGCCGCGAAAATTCCCCAAACCGTAGATATTGCCCTGTCGATCCGTGACCAGTTGGACGAAATAGGGAAAATCGCCCTCCCCAACTTTACTTAGGCATAGCGGCCGTTTGTCGGGGCCGAATTTAACCAGCAACCAGTCGTTCGATTGAAACGCAATCGTGTTGGGGCGTATGAAGTCCTTATCCAGTTTTACCAGCCGTGCGGATTGCGCCAGCACAATCGTGCAACCTTGATAGTCGTGAACCGTTAAACCCAAGCCTTTAACTAGGTAACTGGTTCCCATTTTAGTGTAAAGCCAGTTTGCCGGCGCGGTTGCGGCTTTGCCCGCGGGCAGCCCGGTTAACAATCCCAGCCAAATGGTTAGCGCGAGCGCCAAGGAGCGATCACCTAGCGAGGCGGAGCCTCGGACCCAACTATTTGACGGTCCGGCTTCCTGAAACTGGATCTGTTCACAACGTGTTTTGAGCTTCAAGGACTCTAGCCGGAAAGCGTTCCGGGCTGGGATTCCATGATTCGATGTCATTTTGCCGGCCCTATGGGTTTTGGGTTTTCGCGAACTCCGATCCACCACCGCCGATTCGCCAATGCGCGCGGCAATGGCAAAAACTCAACCGGTTGATGGGTTGATTATTTATAGCCTGCCAGGTACCTGGAAGCAAGCTGGAATATCTTGAGAAAGCCTGGTTCACCATGGGGTTGGCGGGGGCGGTATAGCCGGTGATTTGTGGGAGATATCCGACGGTGGTCTCACGCGTAAACTATTTTCGCAACCGGAAGTATTGTTGTTGGCCGGTGGTACTCCATTCTAGGGGGGTGGTTTGAACCGCATTCGTATAGGGACCCGCCACGGTTTCGGCCTGCTCGAGGAGGTAAGCCGGATCGCTCCAAGCCAGCACCAGATTCGTGCGATTAAAAGCTCCCCAATAGAGCATGGGTTGCGTTTCCTCGACGGGTTGTGGACTGCCGGTTAATTCCAAATCGAAAAGGATATCGGATGATCCGCCGTTGTTTTGATGAATCTCCACGGCCAGCACATTGGTGCCTTCACGCACAGGCGTGGGCAGTGAACTCATAGGAATGCCGGTTGAGGCGTAAGCCGTGGCCGTGCCCCCAAAATTCGTGCTGGCCGGGGTGTCGAACCGAATCGCGCCGACGGGTAGATTCTCGCGGTGTATCTCCGCGCCATTCAAGTAAACCACGGCCGCATCATCGCGCAACAGGTGGAGGGTGACGCGGGACAGGCTGGCGGCGTTGGTGGCTTCAAAATAGGCGCGGAAATAGGTGGCAAGGTGTTTGTGGCTGGAATCCGGCCCATAGCCGACGGTTGTGGTTTCGCTCGGCGAGTTACCATATCCCAATGGCGCCGGCCCTTGCTTCCAAGCCTGATCGTCAAAATCGATGGCATACCAGTTGGCGACTTCTTGGGTGATGGCGTCATTGTATTTCCAGGATGCCCCTTTATTCAGCAGTATCCGATTCGTGGGGGTTGCGCGGGTTGGCACCCAATAAAAATGGCCTTTGGCGTCCAAAAGCGCCGCCGTGGGATGACTTAAGGTGAGACGGACCAAGGGTTGATCCACGCCGCTCAATTCGGGCGCGGACACCCACTGAAGGGTTTGCCCCGGCAGGAACGTGACCGTGATGTTGGTTAGGACTTTTTCAGAAACTTCCCAGGCGCATTCGACCGTCACCGATTCCGCCGCAGGCGCGCTCAAGACTAACGCCACGCCTTCGGCCGCTCGCGCCCGGTCCAGCGAGGCGCTGTCCGACCAAAACGAAATCCGCGGCGCGGGCATGCTACCTTGGAAAGTGACTTGGGATTCGCCCGTGAGTTCACTTTGCACCGGCTGGCTCAAGGTGACGGTTATGAACGTTTTGTCCACCGTACTGAAGTTGGCTGGGTAAATGCGCTTCACCGTCTCGCCCGGAGCGAACTCCAAGGTTCCGCTGGAAAGCACGCCATGGGGGTCCGCAAACGCATAATTCACGCTCACAAAGTGGGGCGTAAAACAGCTTAAGCCCACTGGAATGCCTTGGTAGATCTCGGCCAGGTCGAGTTGATTGGTCCAGGTGACAAAAGCCACACCCACCGGCGCATCCGGCGGGGTGGTGGTGTAATCGGCCAGCCGCCAGCCATCCGTGGCCGGGTTCCAAAGGGTATTGTTCGGATGATAAGCATTAGGGCGAGTTAGAAAATTATTTTGGATGTCCATATACGCGGAGCGATAGCTCCAGCCCCCGGCATCCGCTTGCCAGTTGTATCCCCAGACATCGCGGTTATTATTGAGGAGGATGGAGTCCGAGACGCGCAGAAATCCGTAATAGCTCCAATTATAATTATCCCCGAACCGAGCGCCGATCCCGTTGCCAATGGCTAGGCAATTATTTACGTCGTCCGCCGGTGAATACGCGGTTCCGGCGCTCCAGCCGCATTCGTATCCCTGGCCGCAATTCATCGCCACGCAATGGCTGTTGATGGTGCGCCGGGTGCCGGACGCGCCGCCGCCGCCGGACCAGGCGCAAGCCTCATGGAAGGTTGCTTCAATCCAGGTATTGCTCACGACTACCGAGCCGCCGTAGCCGCTACCGGCGTCGATGCCGTCATCGCGGGTCCAGCCAATGACGCTATCGCGCACCTCGTATTCGCCGCTGGTGAAATAGATGCCGTCCTCGTCATCGTCCGCGAATTGGGAGGTCGCATACGGCACTTCCAAAATCGCGGAGTGGAGCAGTTTCAATTTGCAACAGGTCCATTCCCCGCCCGTGACACAGCGCTGCACCAAGGTGTGGACGATATTAACTTCGGTCCAGGCGGTGTCGGAGGCGTTTGTCATGCCGGAGGCGACGTGTCCGAATTGGCCCGCCAGATCGATCGCCGCGCAATTGGTCAGCGCCAGTCGCGGCCGCTCATCGATGTAAAAAAGACACTGTTGCGGTTTGTGCCCGGCGCCGCCCTTGGGGTCCGCGCCGCTGGCGATAAAAATCGTGCCGTTGGCCACGAGGGAGCCGCCGCTGTGCTTCATGAAAAAGCCACCCCAGGGGTGCGCGCGATTTACCGGGGTGAACACCACGGGTCGTGCTTCCGAGCCATTAATAGTCCAAGCGCCGTCGTTGGTGAGGTTAACCCCGCTGTTTAGCCGGACAATCGTGCCTTCGCCAATGGTGAGGGTGCCGCCAGCCGTCAAGGCGAGGTGGTTGGTCACGGCGATGCGGGAGTTGGCGGGCCAGGTGATCGCTCCATCAAGCAAACCGCCGACATAGGTCCAGATGGTATTACTTTCGAGGTTGATAGACGGGTTCGCGGTCACGCCAGGCAATGACGGAGCGTAATTTAAGGCGCCCGCCGGTTGGGTGGCCGGAAGCAGACCGGCGCCGGCGCCACGCCGTAATTGAATAGTGGGATAGCCGCTGGCCCGCATCTGCGCATTGGCGCGGACGGGATTGCCCTCCGGGTTTTCGATCCACGCGACCACGGGGATTTCCAAACCTAAAGGATATTCTTTGGGGGCCAGCAGCCGCAGGTGGGCACCCGCGAGTTCGCCGGCGGTCGCGTTGACCACGGGATAGGGTACCCAAGGCGAGAGACCCCATTCGCTATTCCGCCGCTCGGAGGACCGGATGATGAACCGGATTAGCCGGTTGGTGGTGGCTCCGGTGTCCAGGTTGACGCGCGCGGCGAGCAACTCATGGTAATTCACATTGGTGACGTTCACCGTGACATCGGTGGGCACGCGCTGGCCATCCAGTGAGATGGTGTAGGTGTAACCGGCGGCGGCCGGAACGCGAAAAGCGATGGCATCGGCGGCCACTTGTTGGTCGGCGACTCCATCAATGACAAGCGGGTCTTGCGCGCGAAGAGCCCAACCCGCTAGCGCAAAATATGCGACCATCCCCCCCAGGTAGAACCACCTTTTCATGTTTTTACATCCCTACCATTTTCACCAGCATCCGCAAAGTGTTGAAGTGTGAATTGAGCATTTATTATGCCGCCCGCTGACCCTTTGAGAGACCCTCCACTCGCCGGCCGTTTCCTGATCCAGGGTTGTGGGAGCCTTTGCATCGGTCCGGATCGGTTTGCGGCAGTTCTTCTAGTGGTAAAATTCTATTTCAAACCGGAGGCCGCTCCTTTAAATATAAGCGCCATGAAAACAGGTATGGGAACTTATATCCGAATATCCACCGTCGCCCGGCGGGTGGCGCTGGCCGCCGCCTTAATGCTCGGCGCCACCAGTTTAGTGGCGGCGGAGGCGGTCAGCGCTGTCCAGCGTGTCAACGTGGAGCGCGTCCAACCGGAAATGAACGGGAATATTTATCGCCTTTACGAAATCGAAAAGGCCGCCTGGATTTGGCACCCCGCCGCGGCGGTAGGCGCGCAAGCCATCGTTTTGTTCCGGAACCAATTTTCCGTGGATAAGGAAACCGAAACCACCATCCACGTTAGCGCGGACCAGCGTTACGAGCTCAGCTTGGATGGCCGGCGAATCTCTTTGGGGCCGGATCGGGGCGATTTAATGCACTGGAGCTTTGCCTCCTACCGTCTGAAACTGGCGCCGGGCGCCCACACGTTGGAGGCTCTGGCCGCCTGGATTGGCGATCACGCCCCCTGCGCGCAGATTACCCACCGGGGCGGGTTTATTTTCGCGGCCGAAGGGCCGCTGTCCGCCTCTCTCAACACCGGAGACAAAAGCGGCTGGAAGGCCGCCCTGGTGGACGGGTGGTCCTTCACCCCAGGGCCGCCGCCCAATTTCACCGGCGCCCAGCAAACCCAGCGTGGCAAGACGCTGAATGTCTCCCAGGCATGGGTGGTCCCGGCGGTCGTCATGCCGCCGCTCGATAGCAACGAATATGGTCTGATGCGCGCGGGTTGGAGGCTCATGCCATCGCCTTTGCCGGAACAGAAACTCACCGTTCTGAATGCCGGCGCCGTGCGCGCCATTATTCCGGGCGGGCTAAGCGACGCAAAACCCGTTACTGCTCAGCACTTAGCCTTGGCTGCCGCCCCGGTTGCCGCCCCCTGGAGCGCGCTTTTGACGCAGGGCAAAGGTTCCGTCACGATTCCGGCTTCTAACACCGTTACCGTGCTCGTGGATTTGGGAAACTACTTCGTGGCGTACCCCCAATTCAAAATGGCCTTCGGCAAGGATGCCCAAGTCACGCTGGCCTGGGCGGAATCGCTCTATTTGCTCGATGCCCAGGGCAAGCCCACTTCGAACAAAGGCAACCGGAACGATATTGAAGGCAAAATCTTTCACGGTGTCGAAGACACTTTCCTGCCCCAGGGCGCCAGCGCTGAAGCCGCCGAATTTCGCACCTGGTGGTGGCGCGCCGGGCGTTATCTCCGGCTGACCGTTCACACCGAGTCGGAGCCCTTGCGACTCGATGGATTCAGCCTGTTGGAATGCCGTTATCCGCTGGAGGACGAGGGCAAATTCACCTGCTCCAATGATGGCATCAATAGCACTCTGCCACTCCTGGTTCGCGGCCTCCAAATGTGTTCTCATGAAACGTACATGGATTGCCCTTACTACGAGCAACTCATGTACGTCGGCGATACCCGGCTGGAAATGCTGACCACCTATCTGATGACGCGCGATGATCGTTTGCCCAAGCGCGGCATCGAGCTTTTCGATTGGTCGCGCGCCATCTGGGGGCAAGTAGCGGAGCATTATCCCAGCCGCACTCCCCAGCAATCGCCCACGTTTAGCTTGATCTGGGTATCCATGGTGCGTGATTACGCCTTCTGGCGTGGCGACGCGCGATTCGTCCGCCAATGCCTGCCGGGGATGCGGGGCGTCTTGGAGCTTTTTCGCAATTTACGCGGGGGAAGCGGCCTGATTGAGCATCTGCCTGGTTGGCCGTTTGTCGATTGGGTGCCCGCTTGGGCCACCGGCAACGCCCCCGACGGGGTTCAGGGTATCTCCTGCATCAACAATTTGTTCTTTGTCCAAGCTTTGCGCCAAGCGGCTGAAGTGGAGGAGGGGGTGGGTGATCTTGCTATGGCCGCCCGCAATCGCCAACTGGCTCGCGAGTTGTCCGACGCCCTTGTCAAACGTTTCTGGGACGCTCAACGCGGTCTGCTGGCGGATGACGCCAAGCACACCAGTTTTAGCGAACACGCCCAATGCCTGGCGTTGCTCAATGGCGTGCTGGCTAAAGACCAGGAGGCCGCCTGTTTCAAGGCGCTGATCGAAACCAAGGACTTGCATCGGGCCACGGTTTACTTTTCGTTCTATCTTTTTGAGACCTTCAAAAAGTTCGATCGCGGCGACTTGATTGTCGATCGGTTCGGCTTTTGGCAGGATTTGCTCAAGGGCGGATTCAAAACGCCGGTGGAATCCCCCGAACCGTCCCGCTCGGACTGCCATGCCTGGGGCAGCCATCCGCTCTTCCACATGCGCGCGTCGCTCTTCGGTCTTCGCCCCATGAATCTAGGCTTTACCGAGCTGGAAATCGCCCCTTCGCCAGGCGGACTCGAGTGGCTGGAAGTGAAAGCCCCGCATCCCCAAGGCTGGATTGAAGGGAAACTCCATTTTGATCGCCAATCCGGCAAATGCGCGGGTGAAATTACGCTGCCCGAGGGCGTCACCGGCACCTTTCGCTGGCAAGGCGCGCAGATCAAACTCCTTCCCGGAGTGAAAACCAGTATCCAATAAATCGCCGGTTCGGAGGTGACCGGGCGAAGCGGCTTGGCCGCTGACAGGTTCGAATGCTCGCCCCTATAAGAGGGGGTGAAGGGATTGGAAGAATCCCGACGCTTCCCGGGGCGGGCATAATCTCTTGATTGCTGGATTCGTCGGCGTCAAAAACGTCTTTGATGTCGTTTATATTCTGGCTAAAACGAGTGGATTAGGATATAAACGGGTCGCACATGATCCACCTCCAAAACTTGGTGAAACGATTTGGCGCGCAAATGGCGGTGGCGGGGCTTTCCTTCGATATTCCCGCCGGTCAGATCGTCGGTTTTCTCGGGCCGAACGGGGCGGGTAAAACCACCACGCTGAAGATGCTCACGGGTATGCTTACGCCGACCAGCGGCACGGCCACGGTGGCGGGGTTCGATCTGGCCACCGACACCTTGGAAGTGAAGCGTCAGACCGGGTTTGTGCCGGACTCGGGAGCCGTTTACGAGTCGCTCACCGGGCTGGAGTATTTGGAGATGGTGGCCGCTTTGTACGGAATTCCGGAGGCGGCGGCCCGGGAGCGCATCCGGCAGTTTCTCGCGTTTTTCGATCTCAGTTTCGAAACGCTCACGGACAAACTGCTGGGCGCGTATTCGAAGGGCATGCGGCGCAAAGTGGTGATCACCGCGGCGTTGCTCCATAACCCGCCGGTGGTATTCTTCGACGAGCCCCTGGACGGCTTGGATGCGAACGCGGCCGTGGGGTTCAAGGCCTTGATTCAAACGCTCGCGCGCGAGGGCAAGACGATCGTGTATAGCTCGCATATTCTTGACGTGGTGGAAAAGGTGTGCGAACGCGTCCTGATTATCGACCAGGGGCGCCTGTTGCTGGATGGGCGTCCGGACGAGCTGGTGGCGTCGCATCAAGCCGGGACGCTGGAGAAGCTGTTCACGCGGCTGACGGGTGGCGCGGAGATCGAGCGCCGGGCCGAGGATTTCGCTAAAACCTTCCGGTTATGAGCGCCGCCGCCAACCAGTCGCCGCCCATCCCGAGGGCGCCCTCCATGGAGCGCACGCTCCATCGGCTCTTTCTCACGCTCTTCCTGCGCGGCCGGAGCGCGCGGGGGCTGCATAAGGAAAGCGCGCCAAAATCCATCGGCTCCAGGCTGCTGTTAACTTTGGTGATTTACACCTTGATGGGGCTCATGGCGTTCGTCTTTTGGGGAAAACCCGTGTTCGGGCTCGCGCTCTATTTGCACGCGATGACGCTGGTATTTTTGGGGATGCTCGTGGCGGGCTCGGCGGGCGAGATGCTATTCAACTCCCAGGAGGCGGATATTTTGCTGCACCGGCCGGTGACGCCGAAAGCTTTACTGCGGGCGAAAGTCGGGGTGCTGGCGCAAGTTTCCCTTTGGCTGGCGGGGGCTTTCAATTTGACGGGGTTCTTTGTGGGGGTCTGGTGCCGCAACGGCGGCTGGGGCTTCCCGCTGGCGCATGCCCTTTCGACGGTGCTGGCGGCGCTTTTTTGCGCCGGGTCCGTCGTGCTCGTGTATCAGCTCTGCCTGCGCTGGTTCGGCCGCGAGCGGCTGGATGGCGTGATGACCACCGCCCAAGTGTTCACGGCTATCTTTGCCGTGCTGGGCGCGCAACTGGCGCCGCAATTGCTCGGGCGGTTTTCCGACCGCGCGCCGCTGAGCCTGGAGGCGTGGTGGGTTGGCTTGCTGCCACCGGCGTGGTTCGCGGGTTTCGACGATGCCTTGGCGGGGAGCGGCGACGCTAGTTCATGGGCGCTGGGGGCGTTTGGCGTGGTCGTTACGACGGGCGTGCTCTGGTTGTCGTTTGGCCGATTGGCGCGCGACTATGAACTGGGACTGCAAACGCTCTCTGAGGCGGCGCCCGCCCGGCCGTCGCCCCCCGGTTCCCCGCGCCGCTGGCTTAACCGTCTGGCGGGTCTGCCGCCCCTTTGCTGGGGGTTGCGCGATCCGGTCGCGCGCGCCTCGTTTCTGCTTGCCGCAGCTTACTTGGTTCGCGACCGCGAGGTCAAGCTGCGCGTTTTTCCCGGTTTGGCGCCGCTGCTCGTGTTTCCCATATTGCTGCTGTGGCAAAGCCATGGCAAAGCTGGCCTGGGCTCGTTTGGCATCGTGCTGGGCGGCACCTATATTTGTCTGATTCCCGTGTTAGCGATGCAGATGCTGCGGTTTTCGCAACAATGGCAGGCGGCGGATTTGTTCCGATTGGCCCCGCTCGCCGGGCCCGCGCCGCTCGCCCTGGGCGCGCGGCAGGCGGTGGTATGGCTATTGTTGGCGCCACTGCTGGTTGTGTATGCGGTTGCGGCTTGGTTTTTGGCTCCGGATCGTTCCCAATTATTGCTGTTGTTGCCGGGGCTCATCGCCCTGCCGGCCATTTCGCTGGTACCTTGCGCGACAGCGGCGTTTGTGCCGTTCTCGGCGCCCTCGGAGGAGGCGAAAAGCGCCGGGCGCGGGCTCAGCATGTTCGGATTGATGTTATTGTCGTTGGTGTTGTCCGGGCTGGCGGCGGCGGCTTGGTCCGGTGGCTGGTTTGGGTGGTTGGTGTTCGTGGAATCCGGGCTGGCGATCGCGGCTTATATTGGATTGCGAACTCGGATTGGCCAGCGGCGCTGGGAACCACTCGATGGGTAAGTGCCGCAAAAAAACGTCGATCACTCTAGTCGGCGCTTGGGTGCGTTAGTTCCGTGGCGCATTTGTAACCTGAAATCTTCGGAATACTTCGCGGGTTTAATGCTTTCTTAAGCTTCGAAGGCGTAAGCTCTCAACAGTTGAAGGCATCAAACTGATGAAAGTTATGAAACCTGAAGAGGATCGCAACCGGGATAGGCGCGCAGACGTTGTGGTGGTGAAATCGGGCGGTGTCGGCCTCCGTAATTTCTGCCGCGGCGCGGCGGGGGCGCTGATTTTGGCGTTGCTGGCGGTCGGCCCCGCTAGTGGGGTAAAGGGGCAGGAGCCGCCATCCGGTGGCGGTCCTGGCGGCGGGCCTGGTGGCGGACCGGACGGCGGACCGGGCGGCGCTGAGGAAGGGGAGCCGATGCCGGGCGGAGACGAGGGTGGACCGATGTCCGGCGGCGGTGGCGAGGATCAGTCCTCGGTGAGTAGTGTCAGTGGCGCAAGCTCCAGTGGTGGTTTCTCGGAGCGGAGTGGCGGCCGCTCGTCGTTCGATGCGGGCGGACCCTCGTTCGGTGGCGACTCCGGCAGGCCTCCCTCTAATCGTGGTCCCGGGGGCAAATCCAAGTCCTCCAACCGTCCGCCAGGCACGGGCGAGCGAGGCGCTTATAAGCTGAGCGGGGTGTTGCTGGTGGACGGGATTGTCACGAATTTCACCGGTGGGACGTATGTTTCGACGAATATGGACGTCTCCGGCGTGTGCGTCTTGAACGGCGGCAAACTGAGCTTGGACAATCCGATCGTGGTCACCAGCGGCCATACGTCTTCCGAAGAAAACAGCAGTTTTTACGGGCTTAACGCCGGAGTACTCGCCGCCAAGGGGGGCAAAATCACGCTGCTGGGCGGTTCGATCAAAACCACCGGCCACGGGGCTAACGGGCTTTTTGCCTCAGGCATAGGCTCGTCCGTGGCGATGACTGGCGGGACCATTGTGGCGGCCGGCGACGCGGGCCACGGGGCGATGGCGAGCGCGCGCGGCGCTTTGGCGCTCACCAATGTGACGATTACCACCTCGCGCACCCGCGCGGCGGCTGTGGCCACGGACCGCGGCGGCGGCATGGTTTACGTCGAGGGCGGCGCGATGACGACTCGCGGCACCACGTCACCGGGGATCTATTCGACCGGCGCTATTCAGGCTTCCGGCGCCACCTTTACCGCCACCGCTTCCGAGGCGGTCGTGATCGAGGGAAAAAACTCCGTCACCTTGACGAATTGCGCGCTCACCTGCGCCGCCAAATGCGGAGTGATGATTTACCAGAGTTTTTCGGGCGACGCCGAGGGCCGGCGGGGCGCCTTTACGATGAAAGGCGGATCGTTCAAAGCCGCCGCCGGGCCGCTGTTTTACGTGGCGAATTCGACGGGGGTCATCGACTTGTCCGGCGTCGAAGTGGTGGCCGCCTCCGGAGTGCTCATCAACGCCAGCGCGGGTCGCTGGGGACGCAGCGGAGCGAATGGCGGCCATGCCGTGTTCACCGCCGACGGCCAGACCCTGGCGGGCGATATCACTTGCGACAAAATCAGCTCGGTGTCGGCCTCCTTGCGCAATGGAACAACGCTAACCGGCGCGATTCAAGGCGGCGCGCTCGCGCTCGATGCCACCAGCACCTGGGTGGTGACCAAAGATTCCCTGGTTACGAGCTTCACCGATGCCAAAAGCATCGTGGATGGCGCCATCCCCAATATTCGCGGCGATGGCCATGAGGTGCGCTATGACGCCAGCCTGGCCGCCAACCGATGGCTTGATGGCAAGACGTACACGCTGGCGAATGGCGGGCGGTTGCGACCGAAATAGCGAGGCCGCGCGCGGGGCGCGAGCCCCGGTTCATTTACCCATAAAACCTAGATCAGGGGCTGGCCAAGTACCGGGGGCCAGCCCCGCGGTTTTTTTGTCGCTCCAACGCGCGGGCGCTTTGGCGTAATTGCCCGGCAAGCGACGGGTTATTGCGCGCTGGCGCGAGCCGCCGGGGCGGCCGATTTTTCCCATACGAAGCGGTAATTGAACCGTCGGTTTGGGGCGCTGTCGCCGCTGGTGCAAAGCGAGATGGGATCGGTCAGATCCGAGGGATTGTCGCTCCAATGAAAGTCGAAGGTGAAGGTGTTCCCCTTGAGCCCGAGCAGTTCGCGTGGGATGGCCAGTTCGAGCGCGTTGCCGGCGTGGCGCAAGGGAATTCGCGCCACTTCGATCCACGGGCCGCCGGGGGTGTTGGGGGCGTAACGCTTGATCGTGGTGGTCTTGCCGTCAATCACCTGGTGATTGATGACATAGTCGTAGCCGCACCATCCCGTGTCGGGGTTTAAGTCGGCGTCGATGAAGAGGAGCATCCAATTGCTGCCCGTATGGGGCGTGAGCGCCTCCTGGGTTTGCGCGTAAAAATATACCGCGTCGCGGCTGACGGCGGCTTTGCTGGCGATGATGTCGTTGCGGCCGGTGTCGTTGGTGTAGCGCAAGCCGCCGTAACCCGCGTAGTTGCGGTGGAACGTGTCGCCCACCGTGTCGCGATACTCCGGAGTGACGCCCGCCCAGTCCGCGAATTGGCCGTCGATCTTGACCCGGCTAAAGCCGTGCGCGGACGGCAGGGGGCGGACGCCTTTGTAGCGCCGGATGTTCTGGGCCATCTGCATATAGTAATTGTCCGTGTAGCCGCCTTTCATGGGCTGGATGCAGCGGTTGAATTCGGCGTTGTACTGATCCACGAAAAAGTAATTGCTGTCTCGGCGCATGAAGGGCGTCTTGCCGTTGTTTTCAGGGGAGTACTTGCCGGCGGTCCATTCGTTCCAATCGTTGATGTAGAGGAACTCCGGATCGCTTTGCAGCGCGTCATTCCAGCGCTCTTGAAAATAGATACCGTAACCTTCGGGATGCGCCACTTTTTTGCCGAGCCAGGGCACGTAGGTGGGCTCGGGAAGATCCTGCTCGTTCAAGGCCGGTTCGCCGTGTTCTTTGGTCCAGGATTTGCCGATCAAGCTCGAGGGATGCTGCGCGGGCGTCACCGCCGCTTCCTCTTTTTTGCCGTTATGCTTGGAAACGAGCTCGTCCGGCTTCATCGCCTTCACGTGCTTATCGCCCATATCCAGCCCGAAGCTCCAATTATCCTCGGTGCCAACGAAACGTTTTCCGGCCCATTCGTAATAGCCCCACCACATGGTGCGCAAGGTGTAAAAGTTTTTAACTTCTTTGGTGTAATCCCGGTAAAACTCCTCGGCGTAATCCGGGTCGCCATAGTGGGGATGCTTGGAGTCCGTTTTCGCGGCGGGTTCGTAGTGCGGGTTTGGGTTTTTCACGCCCTGGCCATTGGCGTCCACACTGGGGTTGCCGTTGCACAGGAGCAGGGGTTTGCCATCCCAATCGAACCACAGATCTTTGAACCGCCCCGGTTTGTGGATTTTGTCGTACAAATCCTGCACCACGGTGATGGCCGGGCCGTTGAACGCCCAGAAACAGAATTTGGGCACCCGGTTGCCTTCCGCCTTCATCTTTTCCATCACCGTGAAAACCACTTCCCACTCGTCCCAATAACGGACGGCGTTGGTGACGTCCATCACCAGCACGTCCACCCCGGCGTCGGCAAGCATAGCCATATCCTTGCGGATGACGTATTCGTCCTTGCTTAGGAAATAGCCCGCCTCGGGTTCGCCCCAATGATAGGAACTCTCGATCCAGGACGGATGCTTGGCGTCCAGTCGGGCGGTGGGGTCGCCCGCGAGCACGCGGCTGACGTCCGCCAGATAAGGGCTTTTGAGCGTGCCCAACGAATCGCTGTGCCAGGTGATGTAAAAAATGCCCACCACGCGGCGCTGACCCTGCTTAACCGGCCCCACTTCGGCGAAGGAAGGCAGCTTGCGGCCCAGGGCGTCTTGCGCCACCCAGGTGTCCGAGTAAAGATCTCGACCTTGGGACTCCTCGGCCGCCGAGGCGAGGCAAGTCGAGCCTAGGAGTCCCGCCAAGGATGCGGCCAAGTAAGCGGATTTCATTCCCGGGAAGGGACGAATGGAACATTCGTGAGTTGGTTTGGTTTTCATTTTGCGGCCCCTTTATACAGGGTACGAGGCTTGGCAAAAGCTAAAAAATACGAAGTGCGGTTAACCTTTGCCCCAGAATTTGCCGCGCCGCTGGATTACAAATCGGAAGTACCGCCTGGAAGTTGTCCGCGGGGCTTGCCATCGTGAATACCAGTTGGGGCTTTCGGCCATAAAAGAACCCGGCAAAGCGCGTGGCGGGGGCGCCGCCTTGCCGGGCGAGTGCGAGGAGTGGCTGGGTTAAACGGGCTTGGCGTCCTGCCGCTCTTTGATGAGCATGGCCAGCATGGCATCCACTAGTCCGGTGCGCGATCCGCTGGTAACCGCCACATCGGGCACGATGCGGACATTCCGTTCGCCCACGGTCTGCATCAATTGCATCACGGTGTAGCCTGGCGCGCCGAGCGCTTCGACTCCCGCGCGATAGGCCTCGGCTTTGGCCGTGCCGGTGGCGCGGATCGCTTCCGCCTCGCCATGGGCTTGAAGCCGCACGGCTTCGGCGTTGCCGGTGGCCTGTTTGATGTGGGCGTTGGCCGTTAATTCGGCGATGCTCACGCCTTGCTCCGCGCCGACCACTTGATGCTGGATATCGGCCAGGGATGTTTGCCGGACCAATTGCTGCCGCTGCTTTTGCGCCGCCTCCTGCACCTCGTAAGTCTTGCGCTGTTCTTCGGCGATTTTACGATCCGTTTGGGTTTGCATCAGCTCGGCGGGCGGATTGATATCGCCGATCAACGTGTCGATGGCTTGGACATCGTACGCTCCCAGAGCGGCGCGAATGTGTTCGGCGGCCTCCTTCTGGCGTTCGCTGCGCGCGCCGAGAAAATCGAGCACCGTGTGGTTTTGCGCCGAATTGCGGAAATAATTTCCCACAATCGGCTGCAGTACGTGGTCCACAAGGTTTTGCATCGACCCAACGCGGGAAATCACCTTGGGCGCGTCCAGCGCGCCCACGTGGATGATTTGCGCCACGTCGAGATTGAAACCGAAACCGTCCCGCGAACGCACGGTGATCGACGAAAGCTTGGCGTCGTAGTTGTGCGACTCGGTGCGACTGGCCCAGTTGAGCACGATGTTGGTCGTGGGCACCAGCTCCACTTTCATAATGCGCGTGTTGATCGGGTGTTTCCCGGGATATAGCGGGGACACCCAGACGCCTTTGTGCCCGGTATTCACTAGGTCGCCGTGTTTGAAGGCCGCGCCGCTTACGTCTTCATGCGCCATGCCCACATAGGAAATGACGACGCCGACATAGCCGATGGGGATTTGCACCATGGGCACTTGCTCCACCTGTACCAACCACGGGTTCAAATTCCAGGTGCCCGAGAGCAAAATTTGCTCCTGCAAGCCGCGGCGGCCCAGGTGGTCGAGAAAGATCTGGCCATTCTGGAAATTGTCGTGTCCTTCCACGATGGCTCCCGCGATTTCGCCGGTTTCGATGGGTTTGCCATCGAGCGTGGTGACCATGCCGACTTGGTCCGGCTCGACCCGGAGCAACTGGAGTTGCCCGGGCATCATCCCGTGATTCATCGCGTTCTTGCTGGTGATCACGTTGAACAAGGCGCTGTTGATCCGGTACGTGCCGGAAGTGAGGATGCCCAATTGACGGCCTTTCTCGCCGCCGTCGGCCAGGAATTTTCGGCTATCTTGGAAATGGTCGCAAGCGACAATCTTGCCCAAGATCCGTTCCGCCGGAATCGACGCTCCGGCGGCGGCCACGACCAGCGCGATTTCGCCCTGGGGCACGATGATGACCGGCGCCTTGATCACGCGATATTGCCAGATCCAGTAGCCGAAGTGCAGCCCCGGGGGCAGCGTGTCCGCCTGGTAACCCGATTCGCCCGCTTGGGCGATGAGCTGACCGGGCGCGAGCGAGCGGGAACCGAATTTTTTAATCACCACGCCCACCTGCCGTTCGTGAATGAACACCGCGCCCGTAACGATGGGGGCGGCCAGCAACGCGCCGAGCGCGCCAATTCCCAGCCAGCCCCACTGACTCAAGGTTAAGGCGGCTAAAACCGCGATATCTGCGTGCATAGTTTGCTCCAATGCTTGGCGCGTCGCCATGAGTCAAAGCCCTGGCGTGGCGCCGCTTGTTTTTACGGGGTGAGCTTGTGCGCCGTTATTCCGCGGCGTAAGAGGGTCGCCCTTCCAATGGCCGACGAGGTTAGCTGACGGGCTTGGTCTTGAAAGTGACCTTGGTCGCGGTTGCCCGCGGCCTTGCGCCCCGTCCTGGCTGCGCTGGCACGTATGTCCCCCCGCGCAAGCCGGGAATTTGGTTCCCCCGCGTTGTCTTTCAGGAAGGAAAGACAACTTAGGCTGACTTATACAGCGCCAACTTATCACACAGTTTAGCTAATTGTCAAATCTCGCAATAATCAACGGGTCTTTTGGGGTGGCCGAAAATAGGCCGCTTAAATTCACCCGCGTGGTTTCCTGCGATGGCTGCCGATCGTTCCTTTCCTGGCGGTTTGGGTGAATGCCCATTTGGTCGCCACCAACCCCGCTCTAGCGGGGATGTTCGAGAAAACTCCGCCCGCCCAATCGGACACGTCCCCGGCGCGGGTGGTCGCGGGGGTGGCGCAACGTTTGAGGCGTGGATTTGACGCCTGGCTGGAAAAGCCGGAGGCGTCTCGCTCGCGAGTTTTGAAAGACTGCGACATAGTCCCCGCAGGCCGCCTTTATCCGTTCGCCATTCCGGCGCCAGCTTATGCTAATCTCGCCTTCAAAAACTCGGCGGAAAGAGCGCCCGCCAAAAAACAAATGCGCAAGTTCATGGACCTCCTAATTCCGATAGCAGCCTAGGAATTACGGTCGCCCGGCAATGATTTATCCCAACTCGCGGAATACCGAAACGAAGGCGCGTACCTGGTCACCTTGAACTCGACTTTGGGATATTGTGAGCTAGCAACGGGGGACAAACGCTACCCGGATTTGCGGCGTCACTTGTCGCGCTGATGGCGCCAAACGCTGCAAGAATTGGAGGGGCGACCCTTGGCGTCGTATCCTGAATGCGCCTGGTATTTCGATACGATTAGGGCGCTGGCGTCCGGTTGCCTGGAGGATGATTTTCGCGGCTAGGCGAACACGGCTCTCTTGCTGGAAAAACATCTGGCCTGGCGCGCCGCGCGGCGCCTTGGCGGGATTTGCGGAATGGCTGGCTGGCGCCGGGCGTGAAACGGGAGGAGATATTGCTTCCGCCCCTATTATCATGGGCATGGGCGTCACCGCCACCGACATGGGATTAGGTTTGGTTGAAGGGTGCCACGATGGGGACAAATTGGCCAAGCTGACGCGGGAATTTCAGGTTGTTCCCGCGATGATCCAGAGGTTGGCGTTCGGCGGCCTTTCATTAGGGTGGCGGTGAGCGGCAATTCGTCGCCAATTTGGCTTCGGGCTTTTTATACGCCGATGTGATGCTGTTTTACGCCTTGACCTGGGAGGCCGGGTTAAAGCCCCGGCCGCGGTGAAAGCAAACTACCGCTGGCGGCTTGCTGGGTGGATTGGGGTGTGATTTATGCGGGTGGATTCACGATTTTCACTTCGATGGGGGTAGTGGAATCCAGATGCACATCGCGTTGCGGGAAGGCGAGGGCGATGCCCGCCTGTTCAAGCAGCGCGTGGATGCGGTGGCGCAATTCGCTGCGAACCATCGAGTCGTCCACGCCGGGGCGCAGGCTGATCCAGAATACCAGCGCGAACATCAAGGTGTTGTCGCCGAATTCCTCCAGCAACACTTTTGGCGCCGGAGTTTTCATGGTGGTCGGATGTTCCTGCGCGGCCTGCGCGAGGAGGGCGGATACTTTATTCAACGACGAGCCATAGGCTACGCCCACGGCAATTTTATATTGCACGAGGTTGTCCGTGAGCGTCCAGTTGACGACTTCCGATTCGAGAAATTTGCTGTTGGGCACCAGCACGTCCACGCCGTCCGGGCGCCGGATCAGCGAGTTTCTGAAGCCGATGAAGTCCACGCGCCCGCGTTGGCCGCCCACCTGCACAATGTCGCCCGCGCGGATGCTCTGTTCGAATAGCAAGATCAAGCCGCTGATGAAATTATTGATGAGTGTTTGCGCGCCGAAGCCGACTCCGATGGCCAGCGCGCCGCCCATGAAGGCGAAGATGGTCCAGGGAATGCGGACCGACGCCATGGCTACGAATAGGGCGATGATCACAGCCAGACCGGCGGCGGTTTTGGCGGCGATGTCGGCGGCCAGATCTCCGGCCTTGAACCAGCGAAAGGCGGTCCGTTTCACCGCGCCTCGACCCCAGAGCGCAACGGCCATTCCGGACATAAAAATGCCCAGGGCGATGGCGACTTTGCCGAGCGTGATGATGCGCGGGACGGAAATCTTTTGGCCGTCGGCGATGACCGAGGCTTCCGCGACGTACAGTTCGGTGTTCCAGAGGCGGCCGAGAAAGGCGTGGAGGCCATCGAGCACGTACTGGGCTTTACTGGTGAAGGATAACTTTCCTTCTTGCTCCGCCAAGTCCGCCAGCAGCCGTTCGCGGAGATTTTCCAGCTGGGCGAATTTATTTAACGCGCGCTGGCAAATCGCGACCCGTTCATCCAAGGCGGGCTGACTTTGCTTCGCCAGTTCTTGTTCCTCCGTGGATTCATGCGGGCCGGATAGGCCGTTGGCTTCGTTTGAAGCTTGCGCGGCGGCGGAAAGTTTCAATTCGGCGTAGATTTTCCAGGGGCGCAACGTTTCATAGGTGTCGAGCCAGACCTGGCGCTTGTTTCGCAACTCGGCTAGCGAGTGGTTGGATGTGGCCCAGAAACGGTCTTCCCACAAGTCCTGGCTCTTATCCGCCAGAACTTGGAAGCCTCGCAGGAAGTCCACTTTGAACTCACTGGTTTCCGCGCGGATTTGCCCCGCCCGCACGGCGATCCGCAAGCTTTGGAGCCGGTCGGCGGGTGGGGCGGGGGAGGCCGATTGCGCTTGGCGCAGGCTGTCGCGGGCGTCCGCGAGGGCGCGGCGTAATTCGGCGTCTTTGGTGATGACGTCGTTAAGTTCGATTCGCAACGCCTCCCGTTTGTCGTTTTGCTGGACGAGGATGGCGTCGAAATCCGCCTTGGTGAACCGGGCTTGGATTTGGGCGGCGGCCAATTTACGTTCCAGAAAGGTGATGTACTGGCGGAGGCCGCTCAGGGATTCGAGCATGACGAGCCGCCCTTTTTCGGACGCTTCGACCATGGCTTCGTGAGCTTGCACCCGCGCGTCAGCCAACTGTAGGAGCCAGAGCCGCCGGGGGCTTGGCGCGTCCGTTTCTTCGGTCTGGTCGCGGACCAACCGGGCTTGCTTGCGGCTATTTTCGAGCAGGACCGCGCCGTGTTCGACCCCGTTTTCGAAAATCGTGAGCATCATTTGCCGGTTTTGCACTTCGAGGCGCTGCCCCGCGATGGCGTCGCGAAGCCCCTCGACCAACGCCAGCGAGTAGGGCGGGGGCTCGGTGAAGCCGCGCCAGTTCTGGCTTTCGGTGGCGCGCTCCTGGTTGAGGCGGCGAACGTCATTTAACCGCCGCCACAGGCGGGATTGCAGGTCCAGCGCGGCCGTCCATTGCTGGACCAACCGCTGTTTTTCGACCCGCTCGTCCGGGGTGGCCTCGGGAGCGGCGGCGGTCGCCCGCTCACGCACATGCGCGAGCCGGGATTCGATTTGCGCGATCGCGCGATCGATTTCATCCGGCGTTCCGGGCAGTTGCGCGTCCGGATTGGCGGACAGGGCCGCCGGCGCAGCGGCGGCCGCGTTCGGTTTAGAATTCTGGGCGCGCAACGCCGTGGACGGCATGAGCAGCCAAGCGATGGCTAAGTAAACAAAGCAGCGACGCCCCAGCCTCGGCTCTCGTACAGTTCGGTCAACCTTTCGCGCATTAATCATACGGAATGGCGCATGCTATCCGGCGCGGGGGATGGCGTCGAGCGGGGAAAGTGAACGGGGAACCCGGGTGGGAAGTTGCCCCGCCACCATTCCTGGCTTATATCTTCCCATGCAATCGAAATCGCTGCTGGCCTTCGTGGACGACCTTTATGAGGAACTTGAATTGTGGTATCCGAAACTGCGCTTGGAGGAGGACGGTTACGTTACGCGCGCGGCCGGGTTGGAAATAAAAACCTACGCGGGGAAACACGGCTACCCCGCCGTCGCCGATTTGCTCATCGAGGAGGCCCGGAGCGCGGATTTCGCCGGATTGCTTATCCCGGGCGGGTTTATGCCGGATAAACTGCGGCGTTACCCCCGGGTACTGGCTTTGACCCGCGAGTTTTTCGAGCAAGGCAAGCTGGTGGCCTTTATCTGCCACGGAGGCTGGATTCCCATTTCGGCGAAAATCCTGGATGGCAAGCGCGTTACGGGTTCGCTGGGCATCAAGGATGATCTCCAAAATGCCGGGGGCATTTGGGTGGATGAACCCGTGGTTCAGGATGGCAACCTGATCTCCAGCCGGACGCCTCGGGACCTGCCCGCGTTCGGCCGAGCGATGTCGGAGTTTTTGCGGCACGGTTAAGTAGGGTGCTAAACCGCCTCGCGGGCGGCGGAATTCGAACGGTGATGGGTGGGGGCCGCAGGGCCGGTTGCACCCTCGCCGGTCATGCGCTAATTTGTCAAAACCTTAAAATGTCACCCGCGTTGAGCGCGGCCGGTGCCCGGCTGGTGATTGCTCGTGGCGGGTGATTGGAAAAACTAATATGTTGCATCAAACGCGTTTCATAAAACGGACCGGATTGGCGGCGTTGGCTCTTTCCTTGATCGGTTGCGCCTGGGCGGCGGAACCCAACCTGGAAAAATTACCGCCGCCTTCCGCTAAAAAAGGGCTGACCTATGCCAAGGATGTGCGCCCGATATTTGAGGCCGCCTGCATCAAATGTCACGGCGAGAACCGCCCCAAAGCCGGTGTGCGCTTGGATGACTTGGAAGCCCTGCTGAAGGGGGGCAAGGAAGGGAAAGTGATCGTTCCCGGCAAGAGCGAGAAAAGTCCGCTCCTGATCGCCGTGGCCCAAATTGATGAAAACCTGGCGATGCCACCCAAACCCATGGGCAAGCCGTTGACGGCCGAGCAAGTGGGCCTCATTCGCGCCTGGATCGATCAGGGTGCGAAGTAATTCAAAGTATTAGCCGCCTTTGACTAGTTGAAGCGCGGCGGCGGAAGTTCCACGTCAGGGCGGCGAAAGTTCGTGCGTGCCGTTTTGAGCTTTTTGAAGGCGCTTGTCAAACCGGCATGGGGAAGTCATGCTAGCCCTGAAAACTCATTCCTGGAGAGGCGGAGCCTCGGACCCAACTATTTGACGGTCCGGCTTCCTGAAACTGGATCTGTTCACAACGTGTTTTGAGCTTCAAGGACTCTAGGGGCATGGAAATCATGAACTATTCCAATCGTTACACGCGTTGGGCTCTGTTGCTGCTGGTTGGCGCGAGCGGTTTAGCGGGCGGCAACGCGCTAGCGGCGGAAGGCACCCCCGAGGAAATGGGGCTGGCGTTCCGATGGGTCATGGAACAGCATCTGGCTGGCCGCGCGCCGGTGGCGCCGTTCTCTTTCACCTATGGCGGGAAGCCATCCAGCGAGCTGCTACCCGGTTGGCAACGCGAGTCTCGCGTGGATGCGTTCGACAGCAATCATGTGCGAATCACCCGGATCGCTTCGCTAACCAATGCCGTCGAAAGTATTCGAACGCTCACTTGGACCGATCCGAAAACCGGCCTCGAGGTGCGCTGTGTGGCGGCCACTTACCCCGAGTTTCCCGCCGTCGATTGGGTGGTGTATTTCAAGAACACCGGCCAGGCGGATACGCCCATTCTCGAATCGATCCAGGCCTTGGATTTTCGGCTGGATACAGGGCGGACCGGGTTCACGATTCACCACGCGCTCGGCGACGGCAATTCCGCGCTGAGCTTTGCGCCGATGACGGAAACCGTGGCTGGCGGGGATGCGCGGGAGCGGGTTTACGCGCCGGCGGGCGGGCGCTCTTCGCAGGGGCGGATGCCTTATTTCAACCTGGGCTGGCCGGGTGGCGGAATGGCGCTCGCCATCGGATGGTCAGGCCAGTGGGAGGCGGGGTTTCAAACGCTGCCAAGCGGTGAACTCCGAGTGCGCGCGGGCCAGCAACTCACGCATTTCAAGCTGCATCCGGGCGAATCGGCGCGCACACCCCGCGGCGTGATCACGTTTTGGCGGGGGAGCGACGATTTGCGCGGCAATAATTTGTTTCGTTCATTGGCGCTCGCGCATTATTACCCGCGCCGGGAAGGCCGACTGGTTTACCCGCCAATCTGCGGCACGGTCAATTATGCGGCGCCGGACGGTTCTTACGAGCAACCGCACCTCCTCGCGCCCGGGCCGTTGAAAGCGCGCGGGGTCGAGGTGCTGTGGTCGGACATGGACCCGCAGCAATGGTATCCAGGCGGGTTTCCGAATGGCACCGGCAACTGGGAGGTGGACACGAATAAATACCCGCGGGGGCTCAAGCCCATCGGCGACGCCGTGCGCGCGGCCGGGCTGCAATATTTGCTATGGTTCGAGCCGGAGCGAGTGCATCCGGGCACTCGGATCGACCGAGAGCACCCGGAGTGGGTGATGCCCGCCAAGGGCGAATGGAGTCAGCTATTCCGCTTGCATGATCCGGTGGCGCGCCAGTGGCTTACGGACCTTATCGACACCCAGATTACGGCCGCCCAGCTTGGCTGGTTGCGCTGGGATTTTAACATGGACCCGTTGGGGTTCTGGCGGCGCAACGACGCGCCGGATCGGCAGGGCATCACGGAAATCCGGCATATCGAAGGACTCTACGCCATGTGGGCGGAATTGCAAAAACGGCATCCGGGCTTGATCATCGATAATTGCTCCAGTGGCGGGCGGCGGTTGGATATCGAAGCTTGCCGCTATGGCTTGCCCTTGTGGCACAGCGATTCACAATGCGGCGGCAAGTGCGATCCCACGCCCGACCAACTGCAAAACGCCGCCCTGTATCGCTGGGTGCCCTTGCACGGCTGCGGTTGCTTCGCACTGGAGCCCGCTTATGGGTTCCGCAGCGCGATGACGGCCGGTAATATCCTCGCCCCAAGCGAAACCCAGTGCCGCTTGGATACACCCTCGCCGGAAGTCGAAGCGGCGGTGAAACGCACCACCGCGTTGTACCGAAAGTTACGCCCCTTCATGCTGGGAGATTTTTACCCCCTATTTTCGCACGCCACCAATGAAACGGCTTGGTTCGGTTATCAATTCCATCGCGAGCGCGAGCAAGACGGATTTGCCATGGTTTTCCGGCGCGGGCAGTCTCTGGACTTGGCGCAAACGCTCCCGTTGCGCGGCATCGATGCGCAAGCCCGGTATACCGTTAGTTTTGAGGATTCCGCCGAGACGCGCGCGGTAACCGGCGCCGGGCTCGCCGCCTTCCGCCTGGAAATTCCCGCCACTCCGGGATCGGCGATCCTCTATTACCGGAAGACGGGCGACGGTTCAAAAGCGACGGGACACTGAGCGTGGATAAAAGGGCGCGTGAATAGAGCTCACGGAATCGCGCGCGCGCGTTTTGCTCCCTAGCGGAGCCGCCCAGATGACCGTGTAACTTAGGGCTAAACCAGCGAGTCGGCTTGCCGTGCTTCAATGAGGACTTGCGGCCAGGCCTCGAAATGTCTCTAATATTCACGATGGTGGCCATGTACTCGAAAATAATTGAATTCCAGGCGAGCCTAAAAAAACGGAAATAAATTCATGCTTAAAGAATCTCTCCCATTGGGCGGAGGCGTTCCGCCGCTAGTGTATATTCAAAAACTCCTAATTGCGGACTGGAAGCAGACGGATGGCCCGTTGCGGTTGGCGGGCGATTTGCCGCTATCCGCCTTCGCGGAGGCCGACTTTTTTAATAATCTTCGCGTGTTTCTCGCGGCTTTGGACGCAAACGGTGGGACGCCGACCACGGCCACGGGCAACCTGAATCGCGAATTTGTCGGCCTCATGTTTGAGCGGTTGAAATTGGACCGGCCTTACCGTAATTCCATTCGCACCGTATGCAAAGTAGTCAATGAATTAGACCTTTGGCCGTTGCATCTAGTCCGCGTGATCGGCGAGTGCGCCGGATTGGTCGCGCGCCGGCGGAAGCGTTTTCAATTGACGAAACTGGGGCGCTCGCTGCTGCCCGACAGCCAGGCGGGGCCGTTGTTCCGG
>DBTJ01000056.1:0-13659 GCA_002306985.1 Verrucomicrobia bacterium UBA1319 | reverse complement strand
TAGGCGGGGCCGTTGTTCCGGAATGTTTTCATCGCCTATTTCCGCCGGTTCGATCTGCGGTATGATTGTCGCATGCGGGATGTTCCGGGCATACAACAAACCATCTCCGTGGTTCTGTGGCGGCTTGATGAGTTGGTGGAGAAGAATTTTCCCGTGCGCGGGCTCGCCGTTCAAGTTTTGTTACCCGGGGTAATGAACCAATTGCGGCGCGCGATGACAAGCGAGTATGACCGTGAGGATCAAATTTTCGCGGGCTACGTTTTGAACCCGTTACGCCGCTTGGGGTTGCTGGAAACCAAGGGCCGCGGCGAATGGCCTTGCGTCGAGGTGGAGGATGTGATTCGCACCACGCCCCTGTGGCGGAAATTTATCCAATTCACATAGAGTCGCTAGCCTGCGGGTCGACTTCGCTTAAACGCCCCGGCCTTGGCGCGCATACTTTGTAATGTAAAGTATGCGCTGAACGCCGGCGGACCGGGTTCCATCCGGGGAAGGAACGCCGTTTAAAACCGGTAATTCAAGCCCAGTCGAACATAGGGCGCGGGATCGAATTCCACTTGCGTGTCAATTCGGGTGTAATCGATCCGTCGGTATACCGAAGCGCCCGCTTCAATTTCCGCGCGCAGCCCCTCCAGAATTTCGTAGCCCACACCCGCGCCGATCCGGATGTCGCGGTAAGTGGCCAAGGCGTTGTTATACGCGGGTAGACCGGTGGCGTCGCCAAAATCTTTAGCCGTGCGGAAAGTGGTGCCCGCCATATCCAAACCACCATAGAGCGTCCATCGGGGGGCAAGCGTATAAGAAAGTCGGGTTTTGGGCACGCCCGCTTCCAAGGTGAATTGATCGTTGATTTGCCAGCGCACGCCCACGATGGGAAACACCTTTATATCACTGTCGGGGGTGACCGCTAACCCGAAGGTTACTTGCAGGTTTGGATTCGCTCGATAGGTGGCAAACAAACCGCCGGTGACGCCGATGGCGCCGCTATCCACAGCCTCAAATCGATAGAGCGTTGGCCCGGCGAAGGCGGTCACCAGCCATTGCGGATCGACTTTGTAACTCACCCCGGGAGCTAAGCCGAGCGTGTGAATATCGTCGGGAATCGGTGTTGCCGCCAAGGAATCGAGAAAGAAATTCTGCGATCGCACGCCGAACGACCACGACCAAACATCGGTAATGGGCGCGCTGGCGCGTAGGTTAAGCCCCACTTCGGAGGCATCGCTGTCACCCGGTTTGGCGCCTTCGAAATCGGCTTTTCCGGCGAACGTGTGCGAGGCGCTCAGCGTGACGTCGAATTGCGTCCGCGCCGAGTTATGCTCAGGTTCGAGTTGGCTTTCGGTGGCGGCGGTGCCTTCGGTGACTCCAGCGCACGCCGGTCCTCCACACAACCAGGGCAGCAAGCCGCCCGTCGCGATTAGAGCTTTCAGGTAAGTTTCACGCATAAGTTTTGTTGAGTGACCACATGGAAAGAACTGGTTCTCCGTTTGCGCGGAGTTCTCGGCTGGGGAGCTGTTATCGCCCCAAGCCTTGGGTGGAAACTAGCGCGTAGGACCGGCTCAACCGGCCTTGCTTACGGCGACTATTGGCGTCCCTGTGTCGGTCCGCGTTTCCAGGGCGGGAGCATCGGCTGGGATAGCTACAAAGTCAAGTGCCGAGCTTGGCGATGGAGTCGGAAAGCCTAGATTCCGACCAGTTCGCGGGAACTGAAGTTGCTTTGGCGCGCCCGGTTGACGGCGGGAGCGCCGGGTCGCGGGTACTCCTCCATGATCGAGAAAGCTTGCGTACTTTGCAATACAAAGTAGATTAAGTCCATGCGTGTGGTTGATCAAGATGCGTTGTCGGGGGTGAGTACATGAACCCGTTTGCTTGGTTCGATCAACGGCAAGTCGGCGGCTTTCGACTTTGGGATTTTGGCCGCCGCAGTCTTGGCCGCGAGTATGGATGGGTTTTTTTATGGCATGCGGTCATGCGGCATCCGGTCCAATTCGCTCGCGGCCTGCGCCAGTACCGGCGGCTTATTAAATCCGGCCTTGCCGGGAGGGAGGTGTATGCGCATGGGGAGGGCCTGAAATGGGGTAGGGGAGCCGAGACGATTGTGGGCGTGGGCTTTTGTCTAAAGCCAATCGATCCGCCATGCCCATCCGGGCGTGCAAACCACGATTGCCAGTACTTCGAGCAGCGGTTGCACCGGGCCGGGGGACGGATGGCGGCGGGTTGCGCCCGGTGCAAAATCCGCCAGCACGGCCTGGAGGCATTGAGCCAAGGCTGCCACTTTTACATTATGACTTCCGCCCTCGATATCTGGCGCGATTTATTTCTGCCGGCGCTCCAGGATCGCAGGTTCCGGCGGGGTGTTTTTGCCTTGTGCCGGTATTCGTTCGATCCCTTCCTTTTACCGCTCTTGATGGCGAACATGGAATACGCGCTGATCCCGTTTGCAAGCGGCGATTGTCGCGATTACGAGACCTGGCTTCAGGCCGATGTGGGTATCAAAGATACCCAGACTGTTATGGCGGACCATCACCTAGCCATGTTCCAACAACGGCTCGGCCCGCCGGGAGGGGGGAGCCCGCCGCCATTTGGGTTTCGCAAGATTGGCAATGTGTTTGCGCCCGCACCCTCGGATTAGAGGCCGTAAACCTCGACTTCGGTGTAGCGGTTGAGGGAGTTTAAGGTGCTGCCATTGCTGTAGAGGCGCACATAACGGGCTTTGACGCCCTGGGCGTCGATCAGTTTACCCTCATGGTTTTCGTAGTACTGCTTGTCTTTGCCTTGGCCCAAGCCAGCCGCGTTTTCGAAATCGTTGTTAAACAACGTGCGCACGTTTTGAGTAAACTCCGCGTCATCCGCCACTTGGACCACTACCGAGATGTACACATGCGGCGTGGCAAAGGCATGCCACACCACGATGGCGTGCAGGGTGTGCGCGGATTCCAAATCGATCTGCACCCACTGCAACTTGCGATGCAACTCTAAATAGCTGCTATCGTTGGATTCTTTGTCGCCGTCGGTCACCAGGGGCAGTTCACCCCCCGAAGGACGTTTATCGCTGCTGGTGACCTTTTTGCCCAGCGCCAGGTTTTTTACTCCCTTGGGCGCCAGAAACGGGGCGCGGTCTTTCCCGGAAGGTTTTTCCACGTGCTCGTTTTCGATCACATCCGGGGGGGTTCCCGTGTAAGCCGGATTGGGAAGCTTGAGATCGAGCGGCGCCCAATCGTCCGCGATAGCCGCTCCGCCCCAGGTGAGTGAATAGGCCAGTAGGGTGGCCGAAATCATTTGTCGTCGTGTCATAGCCCTTATGCCTCCGTAGTGGGTTGATGGTTATTATTTGGACGCCTGGCCGGGTTGGAATATTCAGCGCGGTCGAGTGGCTTTTTCGAGCTCGTCAAAGCGCGCTGACGTAGCCGCCGAATTCATGGAAAGAGCGCGTGGACATTAGCAATCCCACGCTTGTGGATTGAATGGATTTACCCCAATCCTCAAACTACCCGCCGGCAATTGATCGTAGTGGAAGCGGATTGTGATAGGGGCACGGTTGAGAGGTTCATGTTTAATGCTGTCGCCTTTGGTACAACTCACCAGATTTAGGAGTCCCCATTCTGCCGCCAAACCCAGCAAGGAAGTAAAAGACCCTTGCCGGTTTTGCTCCGCCCCGGGAAAAGTTTTCAGAAACCCGGTCCTTACTGATCTATCCTACGGACTTATCAGTAAGCGCGATAACGCCAATCAAGGCCGGCCATTGAGGAGCCGATGGACAAGGCTGTTAAGGTTTCAAAACCGTACCTTAAAAGGCCGATTCACGACTGAGCGAGCGCGGGGGTGATGGCGGCCGGTTAATCTCCCGGCTCGGTGGTTGGCGGGATACCATGCGAGGCGAGGGTGGACTCGCCTTTGGGAAATAGTTTTAAGTACATGCGCCGGTGGCTTTGGAATTGCGCTTCACAAGATTCGTCTTGCTTGCGGCTTTGCGCCAGCACGCCCGCAAGGCATTCCAGCAACAGGGCGCGGGCACGCTTAGCTTGGCCGTTTTCCCACCAGATAGCGGCCAGCATGCCCATGTCTTCCGCCATTTTCCAGTTCTTCAGGCTGGCTTTGAGTTTAAGAAAGAACGGCTCGGCGAGGGCAAAAGCCTTAAGCTGGTAGGCGGCGCGGCCCAGCAGGGAATAGCCGAGATTCGATCGCCATTTGGGCGTGAGGAGCTCGATCAACGGCAATACTTCTTCACCATGGCCACCCTGGATTTTCGCTTGAACATATTGCTCGAAGTGCGCGCCGATGACGGAAAAAATGTCAAACGTTTCCTCGCCTAGAATGGGTTCCGCACGGCGCGCCGCCGCGAGCACTTGCTCATACAAAGGCACAAAAAAGGCGCCTTGGGCTTCCGGATGCAACGTGTCGAGGGCTTCAAGATAGGTCTCAAAATGGGATTTAATCTGCTGGGCGAGCTTTTCCCATTCGTCTGGCGCCAGTGTGGTTTCGTTGAAGCGGGATAAAAGCCGGCTATAAGCGTCCACAATTTTGCCTGACTGGAGGGTGGGGGACGGCTTTACCCAGGGAGTTCTCGAGGTGGCGTGACCCAAGTTTAGCAGTTGCCTTCCCAAGTGTAGTTTCAAAATCTCCAATGAGCTCTCCTGGGGGGCAAACTCGGTGGCGGGATACCAGTGGCTTTGGGGCCCATCCAGCACGACCCAGCCCGCGTTACCCGCGAGCGTGGCCGAAGCCAGCGCCACGAGCCGGCGGCCGTATTTCAAATCGGGGTTGAGTTCCGCGATGGCGGTCACGGCGGGGTGTTCGAGCGTCCCCCCCGTCCACTGATTTAGACAGGAATCATATTCATGACTGGCAGGGGTAACGGTGTCAATTTTGAGCAGTTTGCCGACGGCCATTTCCCAACCACAGTAGAGCGCGTAAATATCTTCCAGCGGGCGTTGATTAAGCTTGGCGTCGAAAAAGCAAAACGTCATGCTGCCGACCATGCCAATGCCCACATCGTCTTCGTCCAGATCGCTTTGCGCTTGAGCCCGGTATTGAATCAGCCAGCAGGGGATGGGTTCGCGCGCGGGCGGCCACGGCAATTGGCGGTGGTCGACAATGGTCAATTGATCGGGCTTCCGGCCTAGTTCGCTGGGGTGCGCCAGCCAGTGGGAAAACTCGGCGCAAGCCCGGAAACCGGGGTCCCTGGCGGCCTCGGGAATGCTATCCTTTAGCCCCAATTCTTCCAGGTATTGACGCGCTTGTTCGGCGAAATTCAGGTCTAGGCACAAGGATGACAGGGTGGCTATGCCTTGGCGATTGCCTAATTTAGCCGCCGCCCAGGCGGCTTCCATCGCCACCGTTGGGTTGGCGTGCTTCAGGGCTAGGTTCAGCAATTGCGAGCGGCCGCGGCCCGTGAGGAAAGGAATCGCCGCCGCCGCGCTAACGCCATAGCTATCGTCATGGGTCGAGCGTAGATACGTTTTGAGCCGCGCCAAGCCTTCGGTCGAATCGAAGGGATGTCGCGCCACCTTCTTTTGCCGGCGGTACTGGTTGGCCGCGTCCAGCAGGGCCACCGCGATAAAGCTTTCCGGCAGCGGGTGGGACAATTCGGAAAGCAATCGGGCGGTTTCCGGGTGTTCGGGTCCGAATGCGCGAAACACCAAATGCCACGTATAGGAATGGGGGGCCAAGGGGGCGCGCGCCGCCTTCAAAATCATGGTGGCGCCATCGGCGGTGCCATAAAAAGCCAGAACCTTCAGCGCGCAGAGCAGGTCTTGTTCGCCGAAGCGGTCTCTTTGGCGTAAACCTTGACTTACCAAACGGATAAGCAGAGGAATGCCCGTGTCATGCAACACCGAAAAGGCGGGACATGCCGAGTTTTTGACGTTTTGAAACAAAAAAATGAGATCTTGAAGTGGAAAAGCGTCCGGTGCTAATTCGCCTTCCACCACAATCTCCAACGCCCGGCAGATGGTCAACGCATCACCCCGCGAACTGATGGGGTACTCTTCCAATTCATGCAATTTATCCGACAGATCTTCCCCGCCTTCGATGCTATTGATCACCGCTGCTTGCAAGGGCGACGCAATTCGAAAACCATTAAACCATCGCATAAACTCGCTGTTCGATGAAGCACCCTAATCAACCTTGTGAATTTCGCAAGCGGCAATCGAATGACTTATATGATTCGATTTACTTTCCAGGCCGATTGAATGCTTCAGTCAGGCCTAATGATCACCGGAATGGCGCTTAAAAATCAAGCCCTATCGTGTGCTTGCAACATGTTATCATTTAGAGGTTTGTGGTGGTGATAATGAAGGAAGATGGAGGCATGGTTCAGGCTAACTTGAATAACCATTAGTTAAGCCGATGAATTTGTGATAAACAGTGCTTTATGCCAACTTGTCTAAGGGAGCTTTTGGGGTGCCACTAAGCGCTGAGGCGGTCCAATGCGCGAGCGACAGACCGAACTCCGCGTGCGCGGGCGTAATCCCGATATGAGAGGCGCATTCCTTCGTCCGTATCCACGGGGATTGGATTTGTGGGGCGGTATTATTGACTTGGGGAAAAATTCCCCTGTTCGTCGCTTCAGGTAACGTCCCCGGAACAACTTGACGGCCTTTGGTTCCGGGGACGCGCGGTGGTCGCCTGCCGGTTGAGTGCCCGATTTTCCTAGGGTATCAGGTGGTGGCCTCGTCTTCGCGGGAGGTAATCGGGCTGGCTAGCGCCCACCGCGCGATTTCATCCTTACGCGCAAACCACGCCCCGGCGCGCTTTTGGGCGTAGTTAATGAAATTTTCGAAGACTTTTGCCCGCGCCGGTCGGCCAGCGATCCGATCGTGGGTGCTGATTGACATCATGCGTCGCCGGACCACGGCCTCCGCGTAGAGCGCATCGAATTCGTTTTTAAGATCGCCCAAGAACTGCTCGGTGCTGAAGTATCGGGATTCGTAATTCACGATGTCATTCTGGTGAATCGTATACGGCACCACCACGAATGGTTGGCCAGTCACGGAAATCAGGAACGGTTCGTCGCGACTGACATCGTCGATGTGATATAGGAAGCCAAGTTCCCGCAAGCTGGCCAGCGTGTGGGGTGTGCCGCGCATCCAAAACGAGGGTGGGAGGCAGGGCGCGGCCGATGGTCGAGACGACGTGGTCGAATTCACCCGCTTGACCGAAGAACCGTTGGATCGAGGCTTCATCGCGAGCGTCCACCAAAGCGCCGGTCGCGGGGTGGTTCAAATGGTGGAGCGCGGCAGTCAGTTTATTGGGTGTGGCACCGCCAAGCCAATGCCTGAGATGCCGCCGATAATCACTAATTGTTGATCTTTCATCATGGCCGCAATTTCGCGCGGCCAGAGGGGGGGATGATACTCGCTTTTCCGGCACTTTTACGGCTAAAACGGGTATTTTTCCGGGAATTGACGGCGAAATTCCGCCGGCGATTGCCCCGCCAGTCGCCGGAAAAATCGGTTGAAATAGACCGGATCGCGGAAACTCAAGGGAGCGGCGATTTCGGAGGCATTCATTTCCGTGTGGACCAGCAGGCGCTGGGGCAGTTGCCGGATGGCCGTTTCAAATGGGCCCGCGAACACCGCTTGCTTATCCGCCAGTTGAGGCAGGTAATCGGTCTGCGGGTATGTCGGGATGCCGCTTGGCTTGGTCATGTCCGGAATCTTTCCTTACGCTCGTTGCCTCCTCAAGCGGAAAGGAATTCCTTCCCAATTTCCGCGCCGCGGACGCGCTGTGGGTTGCGTCGATCGGTGCCCGTAGTTTGTTACTTGTTGAAATTGAATAGTATATAAATATAATAATTGACCAATACGGGATGATGGTGTATAATAATTCAATTCTCTTATCCAAGGAACTTATGAAAATCCGCACCCTATTCCGAGCATGCCTGGCTGTGTTTCTGAGCGCCATCGGTTTGGCGCAAGCGGCCCAAGTCACCTTCCAAGTCGACCTGTCGGCCCAGCGAATTCTGGGCAATTTCAATCCGGAGACGGATACGATTTTTGTCGCTGGCGATCCGCTCAACAACTGGAGCGCCTCGGCTTCTCAATTGGAGCAAAGCACCACCGACACGAACCTTTGGGCGGGAACTTTTGACGTTAGCGGCGTGGCGGGGGGCACTGGGCAGTATAAATTTGTTATGACTACCGCCACCGCCACCTTTTGGGAGGGGGAAGTGGGCTCGGGCGGAACCACGGGGAACCGCACCTTTACGCTTTCCGATACTGACCAGGTTTTGCCGGTGGTGTTCTTTAACAATGTGACCAACACCACTTCGGTCACCGCTCAAGTGACGTTTCAGGTGAACCTGGCCGTGGAGGTGACCCTCGGGAATTTCGACCCTAGTTCGGGCACGGTGTATCTGGCCGGGGAATTCAATGCTTGGAACGCCACTGGATTTGAACTTACACGGAGCACCGAAAACCCGGATATCTGGGCCGGCACGCTGACTTTGTCCGGCACTCCCGAGAGCGAGATAAGTTACAAGTTCGTGATGAACGGATCGACCTGGGAAAACACCGTGGGGACCAACGGTTCGCAAAATCGGGCGATGATCCTCCAAGGCGGCAACCAAGTCTTACCGGTGGTCTACTTTAACAACTTGTCCGAGGTGCCTAGCCAGGTGCCCATCACGTTCCAGGTGGATCTGGGAGTACAAACGGTTTTGGGTAATTTCTTTCCGGACTCCGACACCGTATACGTGGCGGGCGATTTGATCAATAATTGGAGCGGATCGACCTCGGCGTTGACGCGCAGCGCCTCCGATACCAACCTGTGGACGGGCACTTACGAAATTCAAGGGCTGACGGGTACCGTCATGTACTATAAGTTCGTCATCAACGGTAGCACTTGGGAGAGCATCGATAATCGTAAATACACCTTCGCCGGCACCAACGCCCAAACGCTCCCCAAAGTTTACTTCAACAACGCGGGTAACCTGGGCAAAATTGCCGTGGGTGTGTTGACCAGTGGTCAGCTAACCTTGACCTGGACCGCCAACCCGGTGGTGCAATTGCAGAAGTCCACCGCGGTGAGCGGACAGGCGTGGGAAACCGTGCCCGACACTTTAGGACAAGGCACCGCCACGATCGTCTTGGGCGGCGGCGCGGCCTTTTTCCGGCTTGCGACGCCTTGAAAAGGGGGGCACCTCTCGCCAATTGTCTGGGTTAAGGAACGTGTAAGTGCGGGAAATATTAATCGCCTTCACCTGGCGCGCATGAGTCTGTCAGATTGACCATGCAATAAGCTAAAAAAGGGTATTGGGTGAAGTTTCATACGCTGTGAATAACTTCTTTACGCTGTTAATAACCGATTGAACCTCCAAATTTGCTTCGGGCGGATAAACCTCAATAAAACGAGGCTCTATTCGGTGGCTGGCGCTGGCTCCTATTTCTGCCCAGTGATCAATAAAAACAGTGTAATCCCCGGTGTGAAAAATCGGGACTTGGCACTCTTCGTAATGCTGCTGCCAGATTGTGTATTCGTATTTACTCGCGGCTCCCTGGTTAAACCTTGCGGCGGCTTGCTTGCGCGTGGCTCTGAGTTGCTCGTATTGGGTTTGGGATATCAGTGGTGTAAAACGCAAGCGCAGCTCATATTGAACTGTTCTGCCAACCTGCTTGAGGTAATGCTCCATGGATTCGTTTGGCTGGCGAGGCGGATTGCTTACCTTTCCCAATATCAGCACTGGTGATTCTCGCCGGAAGGTAATTACATTGTTGCTGACGTACGTGTGCCAGCCGCGTGGACAAATATTAGTGACTTGCTTTTCTACTTTGGGGGTCAGAGATGGGGCTAAGACTCCTAGTCGCCACAATTTCTCCCGCCATTTGTTATTCATGTAGTAACCGTATTGGCTACAAATAATCGCCATCACCGCTGCGCCAATCCAAAGCCACCTTCGCGCTTTAGAAGCGCAGATCATGGCGATTAGCGCACAGACAAACGCGGCAAAACAATAAGCCGGAGTCCGGAAAACACCTAACCCAGTGCCCAAGCCTACGTTGAGAAAAAACAGATAGCCAATGCCCGAAGTTACGACTAAAGCGTGCTTCATGATGGTGGAGATGTGGGGGCGTTGTTTTTGGCGATGTCCACCGGAAACGCTGGGTGGTAAAGTAATTTGAGAGTAGGCTTTAGCTCCCCGTCACTTGGTGGCTATCTTTTATTTGGCGAGGCCGGAATTCAGTCCGGCCTCGCTCATTCAGAATCGGGCATTTCGCGGCCGCCCAAACAGCGGCTTCGCAACGGAATCAGTTTTTGGCCGGGCCGAGATCGTAGACGTGAACTTCAAGGGGTTTGAAGCTGTCGGTCAGCTTGGTGTCCTGAACTTCCATGGCAAAACGGCCTTCAAACATTACGCTGATTTTAGGTTGCAGCGCTTGTTTGACATCGAAGGTGGCTTGGCACGGTTTGTCGCTGGTGTTCACGGCGATTAGATACAGTTCGCCATCGAGTTCTTTAAGCAAGGTGTCGATCCCCGCTTCGGCGGGGGAGCAAGCCGCCGCGCCGCGATTATGGGTCGATAGAATGATCGGCGAAAGTGTTTTAACTTCACTGGCAATGGTTTTTATGCTCGCCCAATATTCCTTATATTGTGGCTGTACCCGCAGATCGTAATAGCAATAGAAGAGCAGCCCATTGGCCCCATGGACAATCGCTTGATAGGCCATGTTTTTGGTTTCTTCATAGGTGGGCGCGCGGCCCGACTTTAGCTCCTCCTCGGACGGTGTCCGACCCCGGTCGGGGAAAGCTTGGTTGTATTGATACCAGCCGAACGCCTGCACCACGGCAATGATCGGTTTGTGGCCTTTCACCGCCTCTTTGGCGAGCTTCATTTCTTTGGTCACCGTGGTGATGGGTTCCGAGGGTATGGGGTAGCGATCCACTCCCATAATATCCGTGGTGGAGGGGAAATATTTGAGTTCGGATAAATTGTAGATCACGATGAAACAAGGATGGCCGGGGTCGTTTGTGCCGGCTTGTTTGTAATAGTTCACAAACTTGGGCATTAGCTCTTTCGGGCGTTCGTCATTCAGATACCAGGCTAGCACGGCGGGATGGTTTTTGTAAGCGTTCACCACCGCGTCGGCGATATTCGAGTTGCCCATGATACCTTCCCAGCCGGTCTTTTCATAAAACGTGGCGGTGGGATAAATATCGTTCATGCAATAAATGAGTTTCATCCCGGCGGCTTGCGCGCGGTCGAGATATCGCGTCACATACGCTTTGGTTTTGCCATTCACGCCGTAGGGCAGGATCGTGTTGAACGGGCCGCCGGCAATCTCCTCAAACTGGTCCAAGCTGGTGTTGCCGAACCAGCCGATGGGAAAATACGGTTTGCCATCCGCAATCAGCCGGTTGTTTTCATCAATATACGTTTTGAAAGCGGCGGCTTCAGCCGGGGTGATTTTGCGCAGCGTCCAAGTGTTGGTGGCCAGGGTCCGGCCGGTTTTGTGGTGGGTCACGATCGCCGTGACGCTTACCTTGCCAAACGGCAGTTTGGCGGTGGGCAGGGAAACACTCACCGAATTTCCAGTGGCTTGCGCCTGATTGGCGGCGACGGCCCTTTTCCCCGTGGCGGTGACGGACAAGGTGATGTCGGAGGGATCGATGTCATAGTCGCCGGTTTGCAATTCGGCTTTGACTTGGATGTTTGATACTCCAGGGAAGATCATTTCCCGATAGTTCGGATAAACTAAATCGAACACCGCCAGGGGAAGTTTGTCTCCTGGCAGCAGGGTGACGTTATCCAGGGTCAGGGTGATATCTCCCTTAGGGCGAATGCCATAGATGCCGAATGATTGAACGCCGGTTAAATCAATCAGCGCCGCGGCGTCCTCCAGGGATATTTCGAAGGAATTTTTCGCGCCCGGTTTTACGGTGAGTTCTTTGGTAAAACTGACGCCTTCTTTCGCGCCTCGCAACTCGACGGATATTTCCAGCGCCTCCCCGCCATCCACCCAGGCATCGAAGCCGAGTTTGCCATAGTGAGACCAATCCTTTACCGCATACCCTTTTCCGTCCGCCCAAGCCACGGAGGCCATAAGCCATTGGTTGTCTTTGCCCCCATCCCATTTAGGATAGAGAATGCCCAGGGCGGAGGCGCCTTCGGAGATATGGGTTTTTGATAGAACGCATTTCATGCCGGTCCAGCCATTTGTTGCGTCCGACGATTCAAACCCCAGCAGCGTGACCGGCGACTTGGCGCGCGGCAACCGCACTTGCTGCGCCTGTGGCGCGGTTAGCATGCCTAGCAGTATCGCTAATATAAGCATTCCTACCGAACGGTTGTTTTGTGTCTTCATCATTTTATTATTTTTCCACAACTTTCTTGACCGCGAAAAGGCATGGATTCCGTCTCCCTTGGGCCCGAGCGGCGGCACTCCTGCCGCGGGGCGGCGACGAATATCGATTTGTCGCGCGCGCGGGCTTGCCAGCCGAAGATAAGCCCCTCGCGATCAAAGTAGCCCGCGGGTCGCTATCATAGCGGCGGCACTTTAAATTCACTAAGCAGAACTCCGGCTAAAGTGATGGATTCTAGCCAGATGCCGCGATTTTTTACAAGTCTCCAGCGCCACGGTTGGGCGCGCGGGCGGAGACGAATGCTCGATGACGGGGGCGGCAAGTGAGTGGAAAAACTCGTATCGCCAGGCCTGCGGTGTATTCCGTACTATTTCACCCGGTTACCGTTCGATGTGGAAATGGTCGGCGAATAGATCGATCCTGATGGAGTCCGGTGGGAGGTTTGCCGACGGAGTCCGCCGTTTGGCGGCGGCGGATTTTTATGCTTGGGTTTCATTTCGTTTTAGCCGCCTCGTTTTCGGTCCGCGCTTTTTGGGCGAGAAGCGGGCGCGGGTTACTCATATTTTTCAAGGTGTTAAACTAGAATGGGACGCCCAGGCAAAGGAGCACGGCGGTGGCCGGGATGCCCCAAAACGCGCGGTTCATCGGATACCAGTTGGCGTAAAACGGCTGGGGATAAGGCTGGGGCGAGCTTTGCATCAACGGATTATTGGTGGCCATGGCTTGCCGATTTTACGCCGTCGCCAGTAACCGGGCTTGCGGCGACATTTCTTCGTAGCGTTTACCCCAAGATTATCCGGATTGGCCAGCTTGTGTTTAGCCACTTCGGAAGCGAGCCAAGCTTGGGCGTCACTCCGCGAGGCGAGTGCGTTGGGCCCGGTGGCGCCGGCCAATTCATTAGATGAACGGGAACCCCCCCCGGCTTTGCCGGGGAGACTCCCAGAGTTTGACAACTCCGGGAGTCCATTGAGGATCCAAGTTGTGAACCGCTCAAGGTCAACAATAGGAAACTCAAATCATGAATGAATATCAAAGTCTCAACCATACGAAGTGGGAATGCAAATACCCTGTAGTGTTCATACCGAAATACCGGCGAAAGGCACTTTACGGATCGTTAAGAAAACGTCTGGGAACCGTATTCCGTGAATTGGCGCAGCAAAAGGAATGCAAAATAGAGGCGGGGCATCTGATGGTCGATCACGTGGATATGTTGCTCTCTATTCCACCCAAGTACTCGGTATCGCAGGTGTTGGGCTACTTGAAAGGCAAGAGTGCCATTCACATTGCGCGGACCTATGGAGGAAAACGAAGGAACTTCGTAGGCCAGCATTTCTGGGCACGCGGTTATTGGGTGTCGACGGT
>DBTJ01000018.1 GCA_002306985.1 Verrucomicrobia bacterium UBA1319 | reverse complement strand
CTGGCATTCACTCAGCACGGGGGGCGGGTTTATTGGGACAAGGCGGGCCTTGTCTCGCGCCTGCCGCAAGCGGACCAAGCCTTCGACTCGCTCAATTTGTGGGAGAGCTGGCAGCAAGAAATGGAATCGCCCGACCTGCCCGAGGAGACCCGCAAGGCGGTGAAGACCGAATCCGCCAAGCGCACGGCGGAGCAGCAGAAAGCGATCCGCGAATATTTTTTGGAATACGTCTGCGCCCACACCCGGCCGGTGTTCGATCCGTTGCGCGAACGGATCGCGAAACTGCGCCAAGAGCGCGAGCAGCTGGACGCCGCGATTCCGCGCAGCCTCATCACGCGCGAGTTGAAACAGCCCCGGGCCACTTATGTGCTTAAGCGAGGGCAGTATGACCAGAAGGGGGATCCAGTATTCGCCGATGTTCCGGCGGTGCTGCCGCCATTGCCCTCCACCGCCAAGAATGACCGGCTAGCCTTGGCCCAATGGCTCGTGGACGGCAAGCATCCGCTCACCGCCCGGGTGGCCGTCAACCGCTTTTGGCAAAACCATTTTGGCGTGGGATTGGTGAAAACGGCGGAGAATTTCGGCTCCCAAGGCGACGCTCCGAGCCATCCGGAATTGCTCGACTGGCTGGCGGTGGAATTTGTCGCCAGCGGCTGGGACGTCAAGCATTTACAGCGGTTGATGGTCACCTCGGCGGCCTATCGGCAAGCCTCCCGCGCGCGTCCCGACGCGGAGGAAAAGGACCCGGAGAATCGCTGGCTGGCGCGTGGGCCGCGCTTCCGGATGGATGCCGAAACCATTCGCGACACCGTGTTATTCGCCAGCGGCCTGCTCGTGGAGCGCGTGGGCGGCCACGGCGTGAACCCTTATCAACCGGAGGGCATTTGGGAAGCGGTGGCGTATCCTTCCAGCACCACCGCCAAATTCCACCAAGCGGAGGGCGAGGCGTTGCGGCGGCGCTCGCTCTATACCTTTTGGAAACGGACGGCGCCGCCGGTATCCCTGGCCGTATTCGACGCGCCCTCGCGCGAAGCCTGCCGGGTGCGGCGCGAGCGCACCATCACGCCCATGCAATCCCTGGCTTTGCTCAACGATATCCAGTACGTCGAGGCGGCGCGGTATCTGGCCGGGCGCATGATGCAAGCAGGAGGCAACACGGTGGATCAACAGATCGCCTACGGCTTCCGCTTGGCGGTGTCGCGGTTGCCCGACGCGGCCGAAGGCGAGATATTGCGCAACCTCTACCGTGATCAATTAAAAGCCTACCAGGAAAAACCGGAGGCGGCCGAGAAATTACTCAAAGTGGGCGATCTGCGCGAGGAAACGAAGGCGCCCGCGTGCGAATGGGCGGCCTGGACCATGGTCGCCAACACCATTTTAAATCTCAGCGAAACCATCACCGTGAATTAACCCTATGCCAAATGCCTCCAACCCGTGGGCCGTGAACCGCCGTCAATTCCTGGGCAATTCCCTGTGGGCGGTGGGCGCGGCGGCCCTAAGCTCCCTGCTGCCGACGCGGTTGCTGGGGGCGGCCCGGAACGCCCAGGACCCGCTGGCGGGCCTGCCGCACTTCGCGCCCACGGCCAAGCGCGTCATTTATTTATTCATGTCTGGCGCGCCCTCGCAGATCGACCTGTTCGATTACAAACCCAAGATGGCGGAGTTGTACGACAAGGACCTGCCGGAATCCATCCGCAACGGGCAGCGGTTGACCACCATGAGTTCGGGGCAAAACCGTTTTCCCGTGGTGCCTTCGATTTACCAATTCAAACAATTCGGCCAGGTGGGCGCGTGGGTGAGCGAGCTGTTGCCCCACTTTTCCAGCATCGTGGACGATGTGGCGCAAATTAAAACCGTCTACACCGAGGCGATCAACCACGACCCGGCCATCACGTATATTCAAACCGGGTTTCAATTGCCGGGCAAGCCGAGCTTGGGCGCGTGGGTTTCCTATGGCCTGGGCAGCGAGAATAAGGATCTGCCTTCCTATGTCGTGATGACGTGCAAAGGCCCGGGCAAACGCGACGCGCAAGCGCTGTTTTCCCGCCTGTGGGGCGCGGGCTTCCTGCCCGCCGAATACCAGGGCGCGGCCTTGCGCGGCAAGGGCGATCCGGTGCTCTACCTGACGGATCCTCCCGGGGTGGACCGCCATCTCCGACGCCGGATGCTCACCTCGGTCAATGAACTCAACCGGCATCATTACGAGGCGACCCATGACCCCGAAATCCTGGCGCGCATTTCGCAATATGAAATGGCCTTTCGCATGCAGGCTTCCGTGCCGGATTTGACCGATCTGTCCCGCGAGCCCGCCCACATCTTCGAACTCTACGGGCCGGAAGCCAAACAACCGGGCACCTTCGCCAATAGCTGCCTGCTGGCCCGGCGGTTGGCCGAACGCGAGGTGCGTTGCGTGCAGATATTTCACCGCGATTGGGATCACCACGGCGATTTGCCGCGCGACCTGCCCCTGCAATGCAAGGATATGGACCAACCCGCCGCCGCGCTGGTTAAGGATCTCAAACAACGGGGGCTGTTGAAGGATACCCTGGTCGTTTGGGGGGGGGAATTCGGACGCACGATCTATTGCCAGGGCGAATTAAAAAAAGACAACTACGGGCGCGATCACCACCCGCGCTGTTTCACCATGTGGCTGGCCGGCGGTGGCGTCAAAGGCGGCCTGGTGTACGGCGAAACCGATGACTTTTCCTACAACATCGTCAAAGACCCGGTGCACATCCGGGATCTTAACGCCACCATCCTGCATTGCCTGGGCATCGATCATGCCCGGCTCACTTTCCCATTCCAGGGGCTAAACCAGCGCCTAACCGGCACCGAACCGGCCCAAGTGGTGCGGGGCGTGCTGGCGTGAGAAGCGGGTTATTAAATGAAACGCCCTAAAATACTTTTGAATTTAAAGTCGCTTCACGCTGGGTTGGAATAGCTGGTGCGGAAAAACTCGGAACGACCCGCCGGGCGCTAGAATATTCGGGAATTAACCAAACCTTGAGCCATTCCATCCGAACCCTTTGAGGGACTCCCCATTGCCTA
>DBTJ01000037.1:74719-75922 GCA_002306985.1 Verrucomicrobia bacterium UBA1319 | reverse complement strand
CTCGGCGAGTACAACATCGGCGGGGATGCCTGGGCGATCGATACTTTGCTCCGCCAATGCGGCATCCACGCGACCGCGACCCTCAGCGGCGATGTCAGCTACGCCCAGGTCGCCAAATGCCACACCGCCATGCTCAACACCGTGATGTGCCATCGCTCGATCAATTACATCGCGGAAATGATGGAGAAAAAATTCGGCATCCCCTGGATCAAGGTGAATTTCATCGGCGCGGAATCGACCGCGAAATCGTTGCGCAAAATCGCCCAGTATTTCGAGAGCAAGAAGCTCTCGGATCGCGTGGAACAAGTCATCGGCCAGGAACTCGCCGCGCTCAAACCCGTTCGCGACGAGGTGACGGCGCGCTGCCGAGGCAAGAAAGTCGCGCTCTTTGTCGGCGGCTCGCGCGCGCACCATTATCAGGATTTGTTTGCGGACATCGGCATGGAAGTGGTCGCCGCCGGGTATGAGTTCGCCCATCGCGACGACTATGAAGGTCGCCGCGTGTTGCCCACGATCAAAGTCGACGCCGACTCCCGCAATATCGAAGAAATTCACGTCGAGCAGGACCCGGCCCGTTTTAAGCCGCGCAAGACGCCCGAACAAATGGCGGCGCTCAAGGCGGGAGGATTCACCTTCAGCGATTACGAAGGCATGATGGCCCAGATGAAGAAAGGCGTGCTCGTGGTCGACGATATCAGCCACCATGAGATCGAAAAGCTGATTCACCTTTACCAGCCGGACATGATTTGCTCGGGCATCAAAGATAAATTCGTCATCGAAAAAATGGGCATCCCGTGCAAACAACTGCACAGCTACGATTACGGCGGGCCCTACGCGGGCTTTGCCGGCGCCGCCAACTTCTACCGCGAAGTGGATCGGATGCTCAGCACCAAAGTCTGGCAATACGTCGTGCCGCCGTGGGAAAAGGAGCCGCAGCTGGCCGCCACGCTGGCGCATCCCTCCAAAACCAGCGGCGCCCGGCGCAACGGTGAAAGCCCGAAAGTTTGGCGGCGCGATGCCGCCGCCACGGACCCGGTGTAACCCCATTCAAGCCTTAAGAATTTCAACGAATTCGCACCATGTTAAACGCCACTCCCACGGAAATCAAACCTCGCCAAGCCCTGCGGGTCAACCCGGCCAAGACTTGCCAGCCCATCGGCGCCATGTACGCGGCCCTGGGCATCCACGGCTGCATGCCCCACA
>DBTJ01000037.1:70239-74463 GCA_002306985.1 Verrucomicrobia bacterium UBA1319 | reverse complement strand
GCATGCCCCACAGCCACGGCTCGCAAGGATGCTGCGCCTATCATCGCAGCCATCTCACCCGCCACTACAAGGAGCCGGTCATCGCCACCACCAGCGCGTTCACCGAGGGCGCGTCGGTGTTCGGCGGCCTCGCCAACATGACGCAAGCGCTGTCGAATATTTTCTCCATCTACAATCCCGAGATTGTCGCGGTCCACACCACCTGCCTTTCCGAAGTCATCGGGGATGACATCCCGATGATGATCAAAAAAGCGCAAGATGAAGGCATCATCCCGCCCGGCAAGACGGTCATTCACGCGAACACGCCCAGCTTTGTCGGCTCCCATATCACCGGGTTCGCCAACATGACGACCGCCATGGTCCGCTATTTCGCGCAACGCACCACGAACGCCAAAAACCAGATCAACCTCATCCCGGGCTTCGTCGATCCCGCCGATATGCGCGAGTTGAAACGCATCGCCCATGAAATGGGGGTGAAACTGGTCATGTTTCCCGATACCAGCGACGTGCTCGACCTGCCGCAAACCGGCGTGTACCACATGTACCCGAAGGGCGGCACCACCAGCGCCGCGCTCAAGTCCACCGGCGACAGCTTGGCCACGCTCGCCCTGGGTTATTTTTCGGCGCATCCCGCCGCGGTGGAACTCGACGAGAAATGCAACGTGCCTTGCGCGTTCCTGGAAATGCCCATCGGACTGACGCAGACGGACCGCTTGATCCACGCCCTGCGCAATTACGCCGGGGTTGACGTGCCCGCCTCGCTCAACTATGAGCGCGGCCGCCTGCTCGACGTAATGAGCGACATGCACCAGTATTTCCATGGCAAGCGGGTGGCCGTCGCGGGCGACCCGGACAACGTCATCTCCCTAGTTCAATTCCTCACCGAGCTGGACATGAAACCCGTCTATGTGATCACCGGTTCGCCCGGCAACCACTTCGAGTCACGAGTGCGGGAATTGCTTAAAGAACAAGCGCCGGACGCGAAAATCAAACAAAACGCGGATCTCTTCGATCTGCACCAATGGATCAAGAACGGTCCCGTGGATTTGCTCATCGGCAATTCCTACTGCAAACACATCGCCCGGGCGGAGAACCTCCCGTTCGTGCGCTTCGGTTTCCCCGTCCTCGACCGCATGAGCCACCGCTTGTTCCCCACGGTGGGTTACACCGGAGCGCTGCGACTGCTGGACAAAATCATCGACGCCCTGCTCGACAAGCAGGACCGCGAATGCCCCGATGAATGGTTCGAACTCGTGCAATGATCCGCCTGATTCCAGAACGCGAGGCGCAAATCGTCCGCAAGCAAAGCGGTCAGCCCGGCCCTAAGCTCGCCTGCGATCGCAAAAGCGTGTCCGGCTCGGTGAGCCAGCGCGCCTGCGCCTTCTGCGGCTCGCGCGTGGTGCTCTACCCGATCGCTGACGCGCTGCATATCGTGCATGGGCCGATTGGCTGCGCGGTCTATAACTGGGATATTCGCGGGGCGCTTTCCTCCGGCCCGCAGCTCCATCGCAACAGCTTCTCGACGGATCTCCAGGAAATGGAAGTCATCTACGGCGGCGAGAAAAAACTCCTGCAAGCGCTGCGTGAATTGATCGACCGTTACCAGCCGAAAGCCGCCTTCGTCTACTCCACCTGCATCGTCGGGGTGATTGGCGACGATGTGAACGCGGTGTGCCGGCAAGTCGCGAAGGAAAAAGGCATCGCCGTCATTCCGGTGGCCTCGGAAGGGTTTCGGGGCACGAAGAAGACCGGCTACATGGCCGCTTGCGAAGCCGCCTACCAACTGGTGGGCACCCGGTCCACCGAGGGGATCGGCCCGCATAGCCTCAACATCCTGGGCGATTTCAATATCGCGGGTGAATCCTGGATCATCCGCCGTTATTTTGAAGAAATGGGCGTCCAGGTGGTGGCCACCATTACCGGCGACGGCCGGGTGGACGACCTGCGCCGCTGCCACGGCGCCAAATTGAATCTGGTGCAATGCTCGGGCTCGATGACTCATCTGGCCAAATTGCTCGAACGCGATCACGGCATTCCGATGCGCCGGGTGTCTTTTTTCGGCCTCGAGGACACCGCCGCCGCCCTCTACGAAGCGGCCAAGTTCTTTGGCGACGCGGAAATCCTCCAACGCACGCAAGCCCTCGTCAGCCGCGAAGTGGGCCGGGTATATCCCGAATTGGCCCGCTATCGGGAAAAGCTGGCGGGCAAAAAGGCCGCGCTGTACGTCGGGGGCGCGTTCAAAGCTTTTTCCTTGGTCAAGGCGCTTAAGCTGCTCGGCATGCAAACGGTGCTCGCCGGCACTCAAACCGGCAACGCCGAAGACTACGAGCTGCTGCGTGAAATCTGCGATGACGGCACCGTGATTGTGGACGATTCCAACCCGGTGGAACTGGCCAAATTCATGCTCGAACTGGATGTGGATCTCTTCATCGGAGGCGTCAAGGAGCGCCCCATCGCCTACAAACTCGGGGTGGGCTTTTGCGATCATAACCACGAGCGAAAAATCCCGTTGGCCGGCTTCGAAGGCATGCTGCACTTCGCGCGCGAAATCCATGGCACGGTGATGAGCCCGGTCTGGCAGTTTGTGCCCCGGCGGGCGAAAACAACGCGGCCAACGGCGCCGGCGCCACTCGGGAATTTCCAGAGCGAACCGCCGACCGGCGCGCCCGCGCCAATTGAGGAGGCGCTGGCATGAAAGCGCCCCCCTTGCCCGCGACCGCTCCTGAGTCGGGCGCCGCCGCCGCTCGCAACGCCTGTAAACTCTGCGCCCCTTTGGGCGCGTGCGTGGTCTTCAGCGGCATCGAAAGCTGCGTGCCTTTCCTGCACGGCAGCCAGGGCTGCGCCACCTATATCCGGCGCTATCTCATCAGCCATTTTCGCGAACCGGTGGATATTGCCTCCTCGAGTTTTAGCGAGGAGGACACGGTGTTTGGCGGCGCGCGCAATCTCAAAGCCGGTCTGCGCAACGTGGTCAGCCAATACCATCCTGAAGCCATTGGCGTGGCCACCACTTGCCTGGCCGAAACCATTGGCGAAGATGTGCCCCGCATCCTGGCGAGTTATCAGGCCGAAACGCCCAGTGAAACGCCCGCCTCGCTCATCCACGTGGCCACCCCCAGTTACGCGGGCACGCACATCGACGGCTTTCACGCGGCGATGCTCTCCGTCGTGCGGCAATTCGCCCAAGCGAGCGAGCGGCACGCCCGCCTCAACCTCTTTCCCGGCTTTGTGTCGCCCGAGGATTTGCGCCAGCTGAAGGAAATGCTGCGGGCGGCCGGAGTGGACTTCACCTTGCTGCCCGACTATTCCCAAACCCTCGATGGCCGCACCTGGAGCGAGTATCACCGGCTTCAGCCCGGCGGCACGCCGCTCGAGAGCATCCGGCAAATGGGCGGCGCCCCGGCCACGTTTGAATTGGGGCGGACGCTGGCCGCCAAGCCCGGCACCGCCGCCGCCTGGCTGGCCCGCGAGCATGGCGTGCCCCGAGTGGCGCTCGGCTTGCCGATCGGACTGCGCGAGACCGACCGTTTTTGGGCGGAACTCGAGCGGCTCACCGGCCATGGCTTGCCGCCCGCGCTGGACGATGAGCGCGGCCGGCTGATCGATTCGCTCGTGGATGGACATAAATATGTCTTTGGCAAACGCGCGGCGATTTTTGGCGACCCGGACCTGGTGGTCGGACTGGCTTCATTCCTCGGTGAACTGGGCGTGCAACCGGCGCTTTGCGCGACCGGCAGTAAAAACAGCGGCATGAAAAACTGCCTGGCGGAGGTGCTGGCGGACACCGATACGAGCGGCCTGGTGGTCCTAGAAGGAGCCGATCACGCCGCCATCGCCGAGCGCGCCAAAGAGCTTCGGCTGGATTTACTGCTCGGCAGCAGCAAAGGCTACCCCATGGCTCGCGAGCTAAAGGTGCCTTTGATCCGCGTAGGCTTTCCCATTCACGATCGCTTAGGCGGCCAGCGCGTACCGCACCTCGGCTATCGCGGAGCGCAACAATTATTCGACCGCCTCGTCAATACGATCCTGGAATCGCGTCAAGACAACTCCAGCACTGGCTATAGCTACTTATGAACGAGCCTTCCACCATCATCCCCCTGCGCGGTCATCCATGCTTCGACGCGGAAGCGAGGCAGCGTTTTGGGCGCGTCCATCTGCCGGTTGCCCCGCGCTGCAATCTCCAATGCAATTTCTGCAACCGCAAGTTCGACTGCATGAACGAGA
>DBTJ01000037.1:49310-69956 GCA_002306985.1 Verrucomicrobia bacterium UBA1319 | reverse complement strand
GAGCGCGGTGTTGGCGCCGGCGCAAGCCGTGGCTTACTTGGAGGATGTGGTGACCCGCCGTCCCGAGATTGCGGTGGCTGGTCTAGCCGGGCCGGGCGATCCATTTGCCAATCCCGAGGAATCCCTGGAAACCTTGCGGCTCGTCCGCGCGCGTTTTCCCCACTTATTGCTGTGCGTCGCCACCAACGGCCTGGGCATCGGCCCGTACATCGAGGAATTGGCCGAACTTAAGACCAGCCATGTGACCATCACTCTCAACGCGCTCGACCCGCAAATTGGCGCGCAAATCTACGCCTGGATTCGCGATGGCAAGCGCCCGTTGCGCGGCGAAGCGGCGGCAACCCTGTTGATCGAACGCCAGCACGACGCCATCCGGCGACTCAAAGCCTGCGGCGTCACCGTGAAAATAAACTCGATCCTGATCCCCGGCGTCAACGATCACCATCTCCCGGAGATTGCCCAAGCCGTGGCCGCCTTGGGCGTGGACATCATGAACGTGGTGCCCTTGGTTCCCGTGGCCGGCGCCGCCTTCGCGGAAATGGAGCCGCCGGACGCGCGGCTTACCGCGCGGCTCCGCCTCCAATGCGGCCAGCACTTGCCTCAGATGGCCCATTGCGCTCGTTGTCGCGCCGACGCCGTGGGGTTCATCGGCGAAAAAATGGAGGCCGGTCAAATCGCCACTTTGGAACATTACGCAGCCATGACCCTGAATCCCGAGGAAGAAACCCAACGGCCTTACGTCGCCGCCGCCAGCATGGAAGGGGCGTTAGTTAACGAACACCTCGGCGAAGCCCGGCGGATGCATATTTACGAACGGCATCCCACGCAACCAGGCGCTTTCCAGCTAAAGGAAATCCGGCTGGCGCCCGAGCCCGGGGGCGGCAATGAGCGTTGGGCCGAGCTGGCGGAGCTGCTAAGGGATTGCCGCGCTTTCTTGGTGGTGGCGGCCGGCCGAACTCCGACATCGATGCTCGCGCATGCGGGCGTCAAAGTGATTGAAATGGAAGGGCTCATCGAAGAAGGGTTGCGCGCGGTGTATTCCAACCAACCCATTCCCGCCACCATGAAACGCCAAGCCACCGGCTGCGGCGCCGGAAACTCCTGTCGCGGCACCGGCACTGGTTGCGGCTAAGCGGGCCTGATTTTTTAACCCTAAAACCACAACATTATGACTAAACCCACACATCATATCTTCGTCTGCGGCAGCTTTCGCGCAACGGGCGCGCAAGGTGTCTGCCATAAAAAAGAATCCTCCCAACTGCTCCAATACTTCGAGCAGGAAGCCAGCGACCGAGGCCTGGATGGCGTGATGGTCTCCAGCACCGGCTGCCTCAAAGCCTGCGATAACGGCCCCGTGGTCATCGTGCAGCCGCAAAATGTCTGGTACAAACAGGTCAACGAAGAAGTTGCCGACGCGATTTTGGACGCCATCGAAAACAACACCGTGGCGGAAGAACACGTTTTGGCCTGAGGTGAGTTAGCCGGCGCGTTCACCGCGGACATCCCACCACCCCGCGGTTTTCCGCCGGGGTTAGCCGTCAGTCAACCCATGATCCCGCACATAATCGACACGACCCTCCGCGATGGCGGGCAAGCCGCCGGGGTGGTTTTCAGCCGGGTGGAAAAGCTCGCCATTGCCCGGGCGCTCGTCGAAGCGGGCGTGCCGGAAATGGAAACGGGCATTCCGGCGGCTGGCGTGACGGAGATCGATGATATGAACGCGATTTCGGATCTCGGCCTGCCGGTAAAATTACTGGCCTGGTGCCGGGCCGCGGCCGGGGATCTTGAGGCGGCGGCGCGTTGCCGAGTCCATGGCGCTCACTTTTCGTTGCCGTTATCGGATATTCATCTCGGCGCGTGGAGAAAAACCCGGAGCTGGGTTCTCGCCACCCTGGCGGACTTGGCCGCCCGGTATCGAGGGGCCTTCGGATATTTGACCGCGGGCGCTCAGGACGCCTCGAGGGCGGACTTGAATTTCCTGCGCGAATTCGCCGTCGCCGCTCGCGAAAACGGCCTGGCTCGTTTGCGTTTGGCCGATACGGTGGGAGTATTGACGCCGCTGCAAACCTTCCGGCTGGTGAGTGAGGCGCGGGCCGCCGCGCCCGGGCTGGCCATCGAATTTCACGGCCACAACGATCTGGGCATGGCCACGGCTAACACGATCGCCGCGTTCGAAGCGGGCGCCGAAGCCGCGAGCGTGACGGTGAATGGCCTGGGCGAACGCGCGGGCAATGCGGCGCTGGATGAGGTGGTCATGGCGCTGAAAGTCGCCTTGCGCCAAGATTGCGGCATTCGGAACCGACATCTCTGCCGGCTCAGCGAACTCGTGGCTCGGCTTTCCAGGCGTCCTGTGCCCGTTTCCAAGCCCGTGGTGGGCGCCGCCGCCTTCCAACATGAATCCGGCATTCACTGCGGCGGTCTATTGCAGGATCGTCGCACCTATGAACCCTTTGCGCCCGCGGAGATTGGCCGCGCGCCCTCCGCGTTTTCCGTCGGCCACCAGGCGGGCGCGCGCCTCCTCCGCTACGAACTCGCCCGCCTCGGGCTGGAAGTCCCGCCCGATGCCTTGCCGAAATTGCTCGCGCGGGTTCGGAAACTTGCCGCGCAACTCAAACGCTCCCTTACCGAAGAGGAACTGCGAACTCTATCTCGTTCATTATAATCCATTATGTCGTTTATCATTTATAAGTATTCAGCCGGTGGCAAGGAGATCCATTACGAGCGATTGCAGACCATCCGGCTCAGCGGACCGAATGGCGCCATCGCTCGTTTTGTGCGGTCCCTTCCAGGGGATACGACGGATCAAAGCTGGGAACTTAGTCCGCTGGATTTAACCCGACTGGCGGACGTGGCAAGCGCTGGCGACCGCTTGGAGGTGCTCTTTGAAGCCAGCGCCGAAACCGACGACGCCGTCTGCCTGTACCGGGTGCGCCGCATTTGCGGAGTCGTACGCGGCGGTAAAACGCATCTCTCCCTGGATTTGGAAGTGCTGGTGGACCAGCAAGTGGGAGCAAGCGCCGAGGAATTCCGGCGTGCTTTCGCAAGACCCGCCAATTTTTCCGGCCGGCGCTTTCGCGAAATGCTCCAACTAGGAGGAGGGCTCGAGGGCGGTCTTTGGAAATGGGAAACGCCCATTCTGAACTTGGGGGCAACCTTAGTCGGGCCTTCATCCTAGTGCGCAACCCGACTGACGGTTCATCATGAGACCGCCGGTCAGCCCATTGCTCGGCGCCAAAACACTTTGCCGTTCCTTGACTCTCAGGCTAGATCGCCTTATACATAACCACGTTAAGTCGTCAGGGTTTTTATGCGTATAATTCGACGCCGCCAAGAAAGTGAGGAGGGCATGTTATGACCATAAATAACGCCACATTAGAAGTAGTCCGCACTGTTCACAAATATTAACCATTAACTACCGATTTAACCATGCACCGAATCTTTTGCGCTCTGACCCTAACTGTTTCGTTGTTAGCGGCCGCCGTTAGCCACGGCGCTCAAATCAACGTTTTCGCCGCCGCCAGCCTCACGGATTCCCTCAAAGAAATCGCCACGACTTACGAAAAACAAACGGGCGACCAGGTGGTGTTCAATTTCGCCGCCTCCGGCCCCCTGGCCCGGCAAATCGAAGCGGGAGCGCCCGCCGACCTTTTTTTCTCCGCCGACGAGGCCAAGATGGACGGGCTCGAAAAAAAGGGTCTCATTGTCAAAGAAACGCGCCAAAGCCGGCTATCCAATCAGTTGGTGATTGTGACCGTGGCGGACAGTCCGATCCTGATCGCTTCGCCCCGGGACTTGGGGGCGTCCAGCATCAAGCGCTTGGCGCTAGGTGAAACCCAGACCGTGCCCGCCGGGACTTACGCCAAGGAGTATCTCACGAAATTGGAGCTGTGGACCGCTGTGGAAAAAAAAGTCGTACCTTGCGAAAGCGTGCGCGCGGTGCTTGCGGCGGTGGAATCGGGAAACGTGGACGCCGGCATCATCTACCGCACGGATGCCGCCATTTCCAGCAAGGTCAAAACCGTCTTTACGGTTCCCGCGTCAGACGGGCCGAAGATCAGTTACCCGGTGGCGCTGGTGAAAGACGCCCGGCAACCGCAAGCGGCGGGACAGTTTCTCACCTACTTGTCCGGTCCGGAAGCGGGCGCGGTGTTTGCCCGGCGCGGATTCCTTTTATTGCCGGCGAAGGCGAAGAAATAAATCCTCTCCTTGGCTGGCTATACCCCAAACCAAACTATGAAACTCAGCGCTCGCAACGTCATTAAAGGCACGATCAAAAGCATTAAAAAAGGCCCCATCAGCACGCTCGTCACCCTCGAAATCGCGCCCGGGGTGGAAGTCGTCTCCGTTATTACCAGCGAAGGCGCCGGCTCGCTTAAGCTTAAAAAAGGCCAGGCGGCCTACGCCATCATCAAAGCCTCGAATGTGATGGTGGGAGTGGATTGATGTGACCGCGGAGGAGTGGCAATTTATCCGCTTCACCGCGGGCATGGCAGTTTTAAGCACGCTCCTGATTTTGCCCGCCGGGCTAGCGATGGCGTGGCTGTTGGCGCGCCGCCGCTGGCGCGGCAAGGCATTGGTCGAGACCTTTATTTCCCTGCCGCTGGTGCTGCCTCCGGTCGTAACCGGTTTGGCTCTGCTGCAGCTGTTTGGCCGGCGCGGGCCGTTCGGCCACTGGCTATTGAATGCTTTCGGCGTCGAAGTCGCCTTCACTTGGAAGGCGGTGGTGCTGGCATTGGCGGTGATGTCATTTCCCCTGCTGGTGCGCGCCGCACGCACGGCCATCGAGGAGGTTAACCCGCTCTTTGAACAGTTGGCGCGCACACTGGGCGCGGGCGAATGGCGCGTCTTTTTCACGATCACCCTGCCGCTAGCCCGACGGGGGGTGCTCGCGGGCACGCTGCTGGCTTTCGCGCGGGCGCTGGGAGAATTCGGCGCGACGGTCCTGGTCGCGGGTAATATTCCCGGCCAGACCACCACCCTCTCGGTCTCCATTTACCACCAAGTCCAACTGGGCCAGGATGGCCGGGCCTGGACGCTGGCGGGCGTGTCAGCCTTGCTGGCGTTTATCGCGGTTGGAGCCAGCGAGCTTTTACTGCGCCGCCATCAGCCATGAGCACTGGACTGGCGGCCCAATTCGTGAAGCGCTTCGCCGGTGGCCCCGCCATCCGTGTCGATAACCTGAACACCGCCAGCGGAGCGGGCATCACGGTGCTGTTCGGCGCGTCCGGCTCCGGCAAAACCACGATCCTGCGTTGCGTCGCCGGCCTGGAACGTCCCGATGAGGGCCGCATTTATTTCGGCGGCCAGAGCTGGTTTGATTCGCAGTGTCGCCGCTGCCTCTCGCCTCAGGAACGCCACTTAGGTTTTGTGCCTCAGGATTACGGGCTGTTCCCCCACCTTACCGTTGGACTCAACATCGCTTACGGCCTCGCTAAATTGGCGCCCGGCGAGCGCCGTCAACGGATCGGACAAATGCTGGAATGGCTCGGCCTGACCGGACTGGAAAACCGTTTGCCTCGCGAATTATCGGGCGGTCAGCAGCAACGGGTGGCTTTGGCCCGCGCGGTTGCCTGCCGCCCACGCTTGCTATTGCTCGACGAGCCGCTCTCGGCCCTCGACACCCCCACTCGCCTGCGCTTGCGCGGCGAGCTGCGCGGTTTATTGCGGCAATTGGATCTGCCTACGCTGCTCGTCACCCATGACCGCCAGGAAGCGCTGGCGCTCGGGGATGATCTGATCGTCTTGCATGAGGGGCGAATCATTCAGCAGGGCCCGGCCGCGGAAGTCTTCAGCCGGCCTAGTAATCTGGCCGCCGCCGGCATCCTGGCCGTGGAAACCATCCAGCCGGGCCGCTTGCTCCAGTGCGTTGATGGCTTGGCCACCGTGGCGGTGCATACGGCGCAACTCACCGCGCTGGCGCAAGATTTGCCCGCGGGCACCAGTGACGTATTTGTGTGTATCCGCGCCGAAGACGTGATTCTCGCGCTCGGTAAAGATGATCTCAGTAGCCCCCGCAATCGCCTGCCCGGTATCGTACGCCGCCTGGACCGGGAGGGTCCGCTAGTCCGGGTCAGTCTCGATTGTGGTTTCCCTTTGCTTGCACTGCTCACAAAACCGGCCTGTGAAGAGCTGGCTTTACGCGAGGGCACCGTCGTTCACGCTTTGCTTAAGGCGCCTCAAATCCATCTGCTTCCGCGCGCCAGTTCCTAAATAGCCAAAGCGCATGCTCGGCGGCCATAAAATTACGACCAGCCGCCAGCCCTCCCCTGTTGCGGACGGAACAGCTTGGAGCAAATTGGCCGTCTTGTCCAAAAACAGCCAGCCAACTAATGGGAAAATCAGGACGCCTCGACACCGGGTTGGACGGCCGGACGGAATCGCTTCGTATCAATATTAAACCGCTTAACCCGCAAGCCCATAATGCGTTCGGTCAACCCCAGGATTCGGGCCGCCTGGGCCATGTTGCCACGGCAGCGTTTGAGTTCGGATATTATCAACTCGTATTCGAGCGCGCCCAAGGCGCTTTCCAGGGTGCCGCGCTTTTCGTTCCCCGCCGGCCCGGCCATTTGGAGCGTGGGTGGCAGATGATGCGCCTCAATGGCATCGCCCTCGCAAAGCAACTCGGCGCGTTCGATACAGTTCTCGAGTTCGCGCACATTTCCCGGCCAGTGATAGGCCATTAACATATCGATAGCCGCGGTGGAAACGCGCCGGACGGACTTGCCATTGGACCGGCTGAATTTTTCAATAAAGTGATTCGCCAATTGCAAGATGTCCGTGCGATGTTCGCGCAACGCCGGCACATAAATGGGGAAGACATTCAACCGGTAATAGAGGTCGGAGCGGAATTGGCCCGCCTCCATCATCGCCTCGAGGTTGCGGCTCGTGGCGGCGATCACCCGTACGTCGCACTGGATGGGCGTGTGGCTGCCCACGCGCTCGATCTCCCGCTCTTGCAACACGCGCAGCAGCTTGGCTTGGGTCGCGGGAGTGATATCCCCGATCTCGTCGAGAAAGATGGTCCCGCCGCCCGCCACCTCGAAGCGGCCGCGTCGCATCGTGAGCGCGCCGGTAAAGGCGCCCTTTTCATGGCCGAAGAGCTCGCTTTCGATGATCGACTCCGGCAGCGCGGCGCAGTTGAATTTCACGAACGCCTTTTTGCTTCGGTCGCTTTGCTCGTGGATGGCCGCGGCCACCAATTCCTTGCCCACGCCGCTTTCACCGCGGATCAGGACAGTGGTGCGGCTGGCGGCGACTTGCGAAATATGCCGGTACACGGACCTCATGGCGCTGGAGTTACCCACCATGCGCGGCGGCTTGAAGTGGTTCTCGATCTGCTCCTGGAGCCGCGCGTTCTCGCGCTCCAACACCTCAACCCGGTGTTGCGCGGTTTGCCGCAAGTGCGTCGCCTGCGCCACCATCGCCGCGATGAGGCTGAGCAGCCGCCGGTCCGCCGCCAAGTGCTGAGTCCCCTCAGCCTCGCGTTCGACACTTAAAGTGCCAACCACCTCGTCTCCCAGCTTGATGGGCACGCAAATGAGCGAAACTTGCTTCCCAGCCCGTGCGGCCTCAATGGTGGAAGGCGGCAAGCCTTGCTGAAACAACTCGTCGCTGGCTAAATCGGTGACAATCAGCGGCTGCCCCGTCTGGATAACTTTATCGATTAGGGCGTTGCCCGCCAGCAGGTAATGATTCTGAAGTTCCTCGCTGTTAAGCCCCACGGCTTCCTCAATGCTAATCTTACGCGTGTCCTGGTTGACGATGGCGATGGCGCCCCGTTTCATCCCCATTCCCTCGGCCAGCCTTTGCAATACCGGCCGCACCACGTCGCGCAGTTCCAAACTGCTTTCCAAAGTTTGCGAAATTTCCACCAGCAAACTCAATTCCTTGAGTACCCGGCATAATTCCTCCCTGGTGCCACAGCCCGGGGCGCAGTCCTGGTCCGCTCCCAATGCCGCGCACGACTCCAAATAAGCGTTACAAAATGTCTGCATGCGATCCCAATCGCATCCCACTCAAGCAACCAGCATGCCACCCACCCTCCAGAGATTGGCCTAGAGGAAAAGTCTCAACGATTTATGGTCTCCCCCCCTTAGCCAGTGCCGACCCGTAAATTCCCCCTAACGTTGGCGATACCCACCTCGTGCAGCCGAAGTGCTTACGTAAACCGCGTCGATTCGTCGACGCCTTCCTCCATTCCCGCAACCGCGCGCTTCGACTAGCCCGGCTCAAGCGCGCCGGAACTCCCCGCCGCCGAACCCTTCGCCCCGCGCATCCGACAGTTCCGACGGAAGCGCCTGAAGGACAGATTATGGCAATGTAATTTGCGCGGTGGCGTGAGCCTTAATTTCGGTTTTGGGCCATTTTAAGAAGGCGGCGCAACCCAGTGGTTGCCGAGCCTGCGCGCCATTTTCGGCCAGGATGGCGACGGCGGCGTCGAAACGCGTGGGATTGTTGATTTCGAGCGTCAACCGGCCATTTTCACGCCGTAACACCCGAGCTTCGACATGGTCGAAGACATAGATTTCTCCCGTATCCGTCCGCGCATAAATGCCGGGCAGTTCCATGGCCATGAGCATGCCGTTCAATTCACACCAACCTGTGGAGCCGTCGCCACGGAACCCCCGGCTATCGGCGTCGCAGTATGTCAGGCGCTCAGTGATTTCACCCGTGGGTTTGATTCCTTCCGCGTGGGCGTGGGCGATGTCGCGCAGGAGTTCCGCGTAACGGCGGTCATTCGTGGCGCGATAGATTTTAAACAGCGAATCGCAAGCGGAGGTGCAAGCGCCCGGCGCGCCGTGTTTATTCTGAGTGCTGGCCCAGACCGCACCAGCCAGTTTGGCGCCGAGTTGGGCTAATTCGGTGTCCGGTGGCAATTGGTAGTCATAGGACACGACCCAAGTGGCGGTGAGATTAGCCAGCGCGCGACACCTTTCCAACCACTTCGTCTCGCTCGTAGTTTCATAAAGCGCCATGAGCGAGGTCATGAAACCCGCGGCGGTTTCCGAATCCGCGTTTTGCAAAATATCCGCGCATCCCCCGGTGGTCATGCCAAGGGCGACGACGTCGCGCTGATAGTAAAAGTCGGCCGCTTTCCTAGCGACTTCGGCGAACTTCGGCTCGTGGAAATACTCCGCCGCCAAGGCCAAACCGCCAATGGCACTCGCGCCGCTAGTGCTATTGTAAACGGCGATGCCACCAGTCTGGTTATTGAGAAAATTACCCCATTGTCCCGCTCGGTTCCACGTCTCCACAAAGGCCTGAGCCAAGCGTCGCGTGGCGATTTCCCAAGCGGGCTTGATGGCGGCGCCGCGTCCCTGGGCTCTCAGTAGCGTGAACTGCTTTACCATCCAATAGAGCACGTCGCCGTTCTTGCGCGTGAGCACTATCTCTGGATGCTCATCATAACCTTCGCGGCCGAACACTTTGCCATCGTGATTGAGCGCGCCATAAAAGTAACCCGCCTGACCTTGGGCGCGCGGAATGGCAAAATCGAAGGTGCGCGCGACCCGCTCCAACCGCGGCTCATCGCCGAGCGCCAGCATCGGGAAAGTATTGATCAATCCCCCAACCCAACCGAAGGAAATCCAAGCCGCGTTTTCCGGACAGTAGAATTTGAATTCCTTGCCGTCATAAAACCGGCCGTCGATGCGGCGAGCCATCAGAGAGGCGATCTCGCTGAAGGGAATCTGGTCGCGCGGGGCGTTCGGGCCAGTGACGACCTTGCGCACGGTGAGGAATTTGTCCAGCAATCCTGGAATATCCGGCGTGGACCACACATAGGCACGCAGGCGCAAAGCCACCGCGTCGCCCGCTTGCCACGTCGCGCCGCGGTCGGGGCTGGGGCTAAACCCGATGAATTCCGGCTTCCGCTCGCGCACACAGGGAGCGGTGACCGCCCAACTCGCGCGCGAACGGTCGGCGCTTTCCTCAATCACCAGACCGTTATCGCCTAATCGGGTTTGCTGTTCGGCGAGCAAGATGAAGGCTTGTTTGGCGTCGCGGTTGAAGAAACAGAGCGCGGGAGTGGCGGCGTTACCCACGCTCACCTCGATTTTCGAAGGTTTTCCCGGCTCCGGCGAGAGCTGCGGCAGTTCACCCGTGGTGAGCGGCAGATCTTTTCTGTAAAGCTCCTCGCGGTTTAAACCCGACGCGTACGCGCGCGCCACTATCCGGTTGCGATTGCCATGGTAAACCGAGGCTGGGATCAGCGCGTAGTGGTTGGTGGACCAGGCTTTAAAATCGAACGCCACCGCCACGCCCGTATCGCGAGCCATGCCTTCGATGAGCGTGAACGTTATGCTTAAGTCCAGCGCGTCGCGCTCGCCCGCGACCGGCTGAGTCTGGACGGCACAACGCCATTTGGCGTTGGGGGTGTTCAGTTCACCTTGGATAAATGGCTGGCAGTGAGTGAGCGTCGAGCCAGAATACGAGCAGGCCAGTAACCGCAAGCTCCCTTGCAGGGAACGGAGGAAAGCGTCCACCTCCGGGGCGGGCGCAGGGACCCTCTCATTCATCGAGAGCCAGGTGTGGGCGACGGGGGCGTTAGTGGTTTGGTCACCCAGGCCCGCCGTTTGGCGAGCGGCGAGGATCGTCAAGAACGGCGCCATCCAGATTAACGATTTGAGCTTCATGGCTCATCGCAGAACAAAGCTTGCCGGGGCGAATGTCCCCAGATGAAAAGTCATGCGCTGATCCGTGATCGCGACCGGCAATCCCAGGTTGGCTCCGCGCAAATTGATCGGCTGAGCGTTCGAAAATTTCAGTTCCGGAGGCAGCGTTACGGTCACCGACCCGCTGGCGCCACCCAATTCCCAGAGCCGCAGCAGCGTGCCTTCGCCATCGGGATTGGGACCGAACGCGGTTATCCGAACTCCGGGACGCGAAACCGCCAGGCTGGCCAAGGTGGGAGGCAAGTTGCCTGGTTTATAATTGCACAAACCGGCCAACAGCGGCGCGAGCGTTTCTTCGGAAGGTGCGACCAAGTCTTTTCCGGCGTCATACTTGTCGATCAGCCAGAGTCGAACGCGGGCGCTAAAATCACCGGTCCAAAAGGAGCGAAAATTCGTGTTCCATTGATTGTTGTAGAGGTGGACGTAAACGGACGATTTCGGATTTCGCCAAACCCCGCTGAATTTGTAGCTGCCCGGCTCGCCTAGGCTCAGCGCGGGCGCGTCGGGGGAGCAGAGGCCAACGCCATGACCTTCACGGTCGCACACACTCGCTCCGCCTTGGGTCCAGAAGAACGCAAAATTGCCGCCCTCAATCATATCTTTAGCCGGGTCGGTAATCGCGCCTGGCGTGCGCAAGCGAAATTCCGGGTTCTCGATCGCGAAGGGAAGGCAAAGCCAGCCCGCTTCCGGATTCTCCGTGGCGGGATGATTGATGAGGTTTAATTTAAGATCGATGACGGGCAGATTATCATACAACGTCACCGCGAGACCGGCCGTGTGCGGGCTTCCGTTCTCGGGCAGAACCGGGATCAGTGTTCCCGTAATGGCGAACCCACTCCGTTCGATTTCCAGGCTTAGGTTAGCCGGCGAGTAATCCACGTGCTTGGCGGTTGCGGGAACATACGCGCTTTTGGCGGTGATGGGGCCGTGCGAACCCAGGTAGGAAGGGAGGATGTAACTCTTGATGTACGCGTCGCATTCCGAGCGATCGAATTGCTGGTAAAGGTATTGGCCGAAACCATGAGCCGCTTGGCTGTCCACTAATTCCTTGCCGGTCGCTTTTTCAACGATGCTGGCGACGCACCCGCGCGCGGGATCGAAGGTGATTTTAAACCACTTATTTTCCATCGTGGCGGATGGGGCATCCCCGGCCAGGGCGGTCTCGGCTGGGCGATCGCTGGTAACCACATAGGTTTGATAGCCAAGTGGCGGCACTTGCCGGGCCACAAAACGTCCATTGCGATGGCTTTGGCCCCCCCAGGTTTGCAGGGCGAGCAGCGCGCCATCGGGAACCGATTTGACCGCCGTCATTCCGGCGATGCTGCCCATGAACGGGAAGGCAAAATCCACGACTCCATCGCGCGGCCAGGGCAAAGGATTAAACACCACAATGCGGAGGCCGGCGACGTTCACGTTTTCCGCCAGCGTGTGCAACTCCGCCTCCAGCTTCGGCTCCACGCCGTCCTCGACTCCAAAGGCGAACTGATCGTGTTCCTTCCACGACTTGATCATATGCTCATAATTGGGCGGGAGCCCGGCGGCATAGGCTTTTTGGAAGGCGCTACCGTGCAGGCCGGGAACGAAATGCTGATTGGCCAAACCCCAAGTATGCTCGCTCCAGCGCAGGCTGTTATCGTAACCCGCGGCGATGGCGGCGGGCAGCGGCTGGACCTGGATGCCCCGAGCGATGTCCAGGGTACGCAGGGACTCCAGGGCGAAGAGTTTCGGGCGGGCGTTGGCGAGGGTCTTCATGGCGTTAGGCGAGCTGGCCAAACCGTGAATCCAGCTATCGGACACGTTCCCACGCACGACGGGTAAAGTTGGATTTTCCGCGAGCAGGGAATCGGCAAAATCCTCCATCCGGCCCACCGTGATTTTGGCGTTGGGGAATTTCTCTTTGATTTGCGCGATCCACCCGCGCACTGAAGCGGCGTTGGGCGGGCCCTCATTGTCGCCCCCCATCACCATTGCCAGCCAGGTGCGGTGCGGCCAATCGGCCGGGGGCAGCAGGCCGCTGTCGTAGCCGCTTGAAAACATGGTGAGCACGCGCGAGCCATCCGGACCCTCCCACCAGAATAGACGGGGTTGTTTGAGTTGGATATTGGTGGGGTTTGCGCCGAGATGAAAGAATTTCACGCCGGCGTGGCGCAGCAGCGTTGGGATAATCCAATCATGCCCGGGAACATCGGTCATTTTGGCGTCGTTGGGCAGTGGCAAACCATATTGGCGCGCAATGCGAGAGGAGTATATGAAACACCGGGCGAGGGTTTCCACGTCGGCCGAGCCCGTTTCGATGGTGTAAGGCAGCGCGTGAATAACCAGGTGGCCTTGCTTCAAGGCCTCTTCGACGCGTCTTCGGCGTTCGGGATTTTGACCCTCCCAAAGGATCGTCTGCATCGGCCAGCCCGGGATCGTCCAAACGAATTGTTCACCAGGAGCGGCGGTTTTCGCGTTCTGTTCCATCGTTTCCAAGGCGCGATCAATCATCGTCGTCCGGTACTCGTGTTCCACATCGCGCGCCAGCGCCGAGTAGCCAATGTCGAAATGGCTCTTCATCACGAGGACGAAGTGCATCGCATTGGTCGAAGCTTGGGTTCGCGCGATTTTGTCGGGTCCATAATTATCGGCCTGCGCATACAGGTCGGACGCGGCGGCCGACGCCAGCAGGAGAGCGAGCAGGAGCGAACGAAACCAAGATGTGTTCATAGCGATAGGGAGATCTTTACGGTAATTTTAAATCCGAGCTGTTGCGAGCGGAGTTGTTATTCGATGACAAACCAAGCCGTGCCACGCGCTGGCACCTGGACGGGGAGTTGGATGGAATAATCTCGATCCAATTTGTAGGCCTGAGCCTCGCCATCCTGCGGGCGCACCGCCGCGGTTTCCTTCAAGCCGGTGTAGTAGAGCGGAACCTTGAGGGTTTTGGCCACTTCGCGATTCAGCGGGTTGTAGACCATCAGCAGACCTTTTTCTTTCAAGGCGGGATTGACATGCATCAGGTAATCGAGATCCCGGCCATCGGCCCGGCGGAGGTGGAGAATATCCGAGTTCAAGATCGCCCGGTGCCGCTGGTAGAAATCCACCCAGCGTTTGACCACGGTTTTCGTTTCCATCGAATCGTAAAGCCGCGGACCGCGATAGCAGGCGATAACCCCCGCGCCGAATAGGTTCTTCAGGCGCTGCTCGTAATGCTCCAAATGTTCCTTGAGCGGCTCGATCGTCGCCGCCGCGCCGCCGCCTTGATATTCGGTCAAGGGCACGAACATCCAGCCCATGCTGGGGGTTTTATCCCAAGTCCCGTCGAAAATGTTCTGACGTTCGATGATTTCCTGGTAGGCCCGTGGCAGCGACCAGTTTTCCTCGCGATAACCCATGCCGGTCTTGTTGCCGCCGTTGAGAAAATACCAATCCGGAATGTTCAAGTACACCCCCTGGGCGCGGCACCATTGGTACAGGCTGGTAATGGCTTTCCACTGCACCCATTGCGAATCATCCAAGCCGCGGTGAAAAGGATGATTCGTGGCGGCGCACCGGTCGCCGGGATACGAGCCGTCATGTTCGAGCACGCCCAAGCGGGCGGATGCGATGAAATGCCGCAATTGAGCCAGGTAGTTGCTACCCCACTGGGCCCCCAGGCAAGGCATTACGCCGAAGAGCGCCGGAACCCCCTGGGTGTTATCCTCCGCCGTCGCCGCCCCCCGACTGGCCAGCAAGGAATACCCGCCCAGCGCGATGCCCTTCCCGCGCGCATAATCGGCAAGTTCCCGAATGCCCGCCTGGTATTCCGGGGTGGGGTTCTCAAAGTCGAAACCGCTGCCAAACGTGAGTACGGCCATCTCGAACCCGGTCTCGGCGCACTGATCGATCGCCAACCGCACCGCACCCGGTTCCGCACTACGAATATGCATAAGCACCGGATTCTCGGTAACCCAAGGGGCGATGGTGCGATACATGCGGCGCACCGCCAGGGTTTTGCGTTCGCGCTCGTTGGTATCCACCGCCAACTCGTACGCGCGAAAGCTGGTCAAACTTCCGCCGGGCGCGATGATTTGATCCGGTCCCTGCGGCGGCCGGCATTCGAGCAAGCACGGGGTGCGCCGGTTGTAATTCACTTGAGAACGGTAAAGCGGGTCCGCCCCCCAAAACACTCCCGCGCTGTGGTTCGGTCCAGACATGCCGCCGAAGGCGTAATCGGTTTCGGCCAGCAGGTTGGGCAATTGCCAGCTAGGGGTGTCATCCACGATCGATTCGGGTTCCACCACGGCCAGGATTTCGCTAACGAACCGGTTGAGGCGCATCGGTTGGTCACCCGCGTTGCGCACGACGATCCATTTGCTTACCAGCGGCAAGCCATCGAAAAGCTCGTAATGCACCTCCACCGTGGCGTGCTGACGAGGCGTTAAGCCCGGTGGAAGCGCCCCCGGTCCCAAAATTCGAAACTCCGCGATCCGGCAGCGTTCGAGCGGGCCGTCTTCGGAAAAATCGCTGGCGCCACCCTGTTTATCCATTTTGCCCACGCGCACCGCCGTCGGAGCGCCAACCAACCGCGCCTCCCCGATTTTTTGCCACGTTTTCCCGTCATAGGAAGCCTCGCACACGACGCGCCCCGCCCCAAGCGCTAGCTTCAGCGCGCAGGCTTTTCCCGGCTCCAGTTTGCCCGGTTCCGATTCGGCGCCGTTGATGGAAAGGCCAAAACAACCATGGGCGGGACGTAGATTGAACTTAACCACCCCTCCGGCATGCACCAGCGCGATGCCGGGACCCCAGCTCGCGCCCTGATCGGTGCCGGGATTCACCAAACATTGCACGGCCCGAGCGCCCTCCGGCCAGGGCCGTTCGGCATACGCGAAATTATTCGCGGGCGCCATAATTTCACCAACTTTGCCTTCATTTTGAAACGAAGTGCGGCCGTGACGCGGGCTCAGCACGAGTTTCCATTCCGGCGCGAGCTTTGTGAAGTCATCCGCCAGCAACACCTGGAGCGGGCGAGTCTCCCGGCCGAAATCCGCTGGCGCGGCGAATTCCAGGGTAAGCGACGCACCCGGGGGTGGCCAGGGCATGTCTTGGGGCATCCATTCGAGCCGTTTTTTCCACGGAAACCGCGCCTCGGTTTTACCGATTTGTAAGCGCGTGAATTGGAAGGCCCCCGGTTCGGCTTGAAGCTGGCCCACCCATTCCTCGTCCAGGTAATTATGCACCGGTTGGCCAGTCAAGCCGCCCACCTCGTAAGCCACGCCTTCGATTTCCACGCGGGCTTCGGGCCGGGCCGAACGCAAGAGAGGTTCCCCGGTGACCAGGTTGTCGAAAGCGATCGTCGCGGCGTTAGGCGCGAGCCGGATAACCCGGCGCACCAGGCCATTATCGAGCGTGATTTCGCGACCATCGGCGCTGGGCAGGACCTGCGCCTTGAAAGGCGAAGGGTCTATCAGCCAGTCCGTCGCGTTGGCTTGCAGGCTGACGGCCATGAGGACGGGTAGAATGAGGAGAGGTAGTTTCATAAGCATCATAATAAGTGCCGCCTTGCCGCCGCTCAAGCAGTCTTGGGCGGTCCATTTGCCCGGTTCGGGTTGGCTGGAAGCGGCGAAAATCGATCGGGGCACCATGGCTGGATTGGGATTATTCCTTAGCGAGGCCGTTTGGCGGGCGACACATAATTCTTATGCCAATAGAGGTTCCAAAGTCGTTCGAGTTTCACCGTCTCAACGTGGCCGTCGAACAAGGCAACATTGACGGCCCCCGGGAGCACCGCGCCAACGGGTACGACCCCCGCCGATTTCGGCACCGCGCCGCCATGGCGAGCCAGCATAAAACGGTTGAGTCCGCTGGCCGACGGGGATTTTTGCTCGTAAACATTTCGAGCGGGCGTGTCCGTCGCCTGCGGCCAGGTATCCACCCACATCCCGTCGGCAAACACCGGTGTTTGGGAGGTATTACGAACATCGCCCGGAGTGGCGAAAGCTCTTTTATCGTCCCAATTCGAGTACATCCAACCGTTGAGGGCAAAGCCCCCTTGGTAACTATTGGTGACCTCCGGAGCGCCATAGGCCCAGGCACGGTCGGCCGCGCCATATCCATCCCACTTGGGTTTGACGATACCCACCGGGCAAAGGCGAACTTTGTGGACATTCGCCTGGTAAGCAATCAAGTCTTTCATCCAAAGCCCCGAAGCATCCACCAGGACGAAAAACTTTTTATTGTCATCCATGTACATGGCGCAGGCCAGGCTGATTTGCTTCTGATTCGCTATGCAATTAATCCCTTGGGCTTTGGATTTAGCCTTAGCAAGGGCGGGAAGTAGCATGGAGGCTAAAATCGCGATAATAGCGATGACCACCAGCAATTCGATCAACGTGAAGGCGGCCGGGCTCGGCTGGCGCTTTGGATTCATGAAATCACTGAGTTATGGTCGTTTCGCGCTCTGCCACAGGCGGATTCCAAATGGGTGAGACAAACTCCAGTTAAGCGCGGGGCCGGAAGGTCACGATAACCATTCCGGCCCCGGCATCCCTGGCAACCAAGACTAGGGAACGAACACTTTATAGAACTGCCGACCCAAGCTCGGCGAGTTGGTCCATGGAGAGACAGCCACCGAGTTCGTGGCCCACGGACCAGCCAAGTCGCTAGCTTGGAGCAGCACCCCCTGGCTCCAGGTGATCACCACATTGCCGCCCGCCGAAGCGATGGACAGGGTTGGTTGAACCACCACCGCGCCGGTGCCTTTGGCGTAGTGGGATTTGATCTGCGCCGGGCTCAATGCATAATTGTAAAGGGCCACTTCGTCCAAGCCGCCCGCAAAAACGGTGTAATTCACGAGGTTCCAACCGATAGCTTGATCCAAAGGAACCGGATTATCCACCGTCCCCTCCGCGGGATTGGGGCCGAAAGTACCCGTGGCCGTGGTGGTTTCAGCAACTAGCTGGCCGTCCACATAAATCCGTTTGGCGCCGGTGGCATCATTGAAGGTGCCAACCACATGCGCCCAACCGGTGTTGGTTGCGCTGCCACCCGATAGGGTGTCGAAACCGCTCGTCTTTTGGCCGGTCGTGAATGTCCAGGCATCCGACGCGTTGATCGAGAGGGTGTAGCCATAGGCCCAACCCGCGTATGAATTGATGGACGAAAGAATCGGCCGCTCCGTCCCGGCGCCGGCGGGATCGATCAAAACCCAGGCTTCCAAGGAGAAAGTTGTCGCCGGATTCAAGTCCGCGCTATGAGGCACCACAATACCCCCATAGGCGAAAGTGGCGCTTAAGTTGGTGTCACCGACCAAGCCGCTAGGCTGAGCGAGCGTCACGCTGGGATCATAAGTCCCGTCGTGGCTTCCCACGTAGTCGTGAGCCTCGGTGGCGCCCACCGGTTCATCCAGGCGCCAATAGGCCACCGGTTGATCGGTGGTCACGGCCGCCGCCAGGCTGCCCGAAGCCACTGGCACCACGTCGAGGCTGGCCGCGGCGCTCTTGACGGTGCCCACCACGTTGGAAATGGTGACCGCGTAATCCGCCGCAAAAGCTGGCTGAATATGGCTCAACGCCAATGTCGCGGCGTTGGCTCCCGGAATGACGACATTGTTGCTCAACCATTGATAATACAACGGTTGCGAGCCACCGGCGTTGACTGTGAGCGTCACGCTGGAACCTTCCAAACGGATCGCCGATTTCGGCCCCACCAGGATGGTGGGCGGCGCTTTCTCGATTAACACCGTGGCCACTTGACTGCTGACGCTGCCGCCGGCATTGCTCACCTTGAGCGTGTAATCTCCGCTATCGCTTTCAACCGCTGGCGAGAGGGTGAGCGCGGCGTTGGTTTGGCCCGCAACGGCAACCGTCCCCTTGTACCATTGATAGGTGAAGGGCAGCGTTCCGAGCACGACGGTGGGCACCGTCACGGTCGCCCCCACATAACTACTCACACTGGCGGCATCCACTCGGAACGTGGGCGCCACCGCCGGAGGGTTGACCCCGCGCGCGGCAACGTAGTGCGCCAACACCCGCTCCGCCGGGAGCGCGTTGGTGTAGTAAGCGGCTTCGTCCAAGAAACCGGTAAACGGATAATTGGCGCTGCTGATGGAGCAGGCGGCGCGTTCGACAGGTTTGATGTAACGAGGATCATTGGTGCTGACTTGCACCAGCGCGCCATCGAGATAGATTTTTTTCACGGCGCCATCCCAAGTGCAGACCAAATGCTGCCAAGCATCCTGAGCAAAGCTCAAGGGAGCCACCGATAGGCCATCCCAAGTCGTCGCCGTACTTGAGGATTGGAAGTTGTGACCCCGCCCGGCGTCGGTATCCATCACGTAATGCACCCAACCGCGGGTGTCGCCCGTCGCGGGCTCGTCCCGCCACCAAAAGGGCGACCGAACGCCCGTCACGCCCAGATCTTCCTTGTACCAGATTTCATAGGAAAAAGCGTTGGTTCTCACTAGCGCTTCATTGAACGGGATGTCGATGCGACCGCTGCCGGGAAAATACAGAGCGGAATCGCTATCGCCCGTTAATGGCGTATCATTGGTCAACACTATGCTCGCCCCATTAAAACTCGCGTCACCCGCGCTGGCGAGCCAGCCCAAATTCGTGGCCGTTACTCCCCCGACCGCCACATCATTCAACCGCCAATAGCCGACGGGCTGGCTGGCCAGAATTTGGGTCGCGTAATTAGCCGGGGTGGCGGCGGCTTGGCTATGCGCCAACAGTTCCGCCGCGGTCAGCGCCCGCGGGTAAATCGCCACTTCATCAATCGTGCCCGAAAAATATCTACCGAAAGCGGTGGTGCCGCCAATCTCCGTGTTCCATCCGGGATTGGGCGAGTAAGGCCGGCTGAGCGCGGTGGAGGCCGCCGCCACGCCGTTGGTGTAAAGGATGGCGTTCGCGCCGTCATACACGCCCGCCAAATGCAACCAGCCCCCCGCCGTCGCGTCGCCGCCCTTGGCGGTCGCCACGTATCCGGAGTCGTCGCCCAAGCGGAACTCCCAGTCCGTGCCCGCGTCGTAAAAGAGCCAGCCATTTCGCTCGCTGCCGCCGGTATAGTACACGGACGACAAAACACCCAAAGGATAGCCGGAGCCGGATTGCTTGAAGACCCAACATTCCACCGTGAAAGCTCCATCCGGGTTGAGCGCCGCATCGTACGGCACGCTCACCGTGCCGCTGCTGAAGTTGGCGGCACGGTCGGCATTGCCCAAGGCGCCCGCCGCCTGGAGGGTAACCCCGCCACTATAGAGGCCGTCGGCCGAGGTCCCAGTCGAGCCGAGATTGGCGGCCAGCGAAGGCGGTGTGGCGACCCCATTGTTCTCACCTAACCGCCAATAACCGGCCGGACTGTCGTTAAGGACGGTGGTCTGGTAGTGACCGGCGCCATTGGTGCCCGCCAGATAATGGGCGCGCAACGTGGTCGAGCTCAGCGCGCTCGGATAGACCGCCACCTCGTCGAGGCTGCCAACAAAGCTGCGATCGCCCAGGACCATCGCCCCGCCGGAGTTGGCCAGCGGAAGCGCGTCCGGTATGGAGTTGCTGGCGCACAGGACGCCGTTGGTGTAGATCAGCGCGGCGCCAAATCCATCGCCGCCAGCCAAATCGTAAACGCAAGCCAGATGGCACCATTGGCCGGCAATTTTCGCGTAATCCTCCGCCGCCATGCTTACTCCAGCCCAATAGCCCCCTCCGGGACCGCGGTTTAGGTTGAACACCAACGTCCCATCGCTTTGGACGTATATGACATAGCCGCTTTCACCGTTGCGATTGACGACCATTCCGAGCGATTGCCCTTTCAAACAGTCGGACTTCACCCAGCCCTCCCAGGTGAAAGATAGGCCCGCCGCGGGATCCGGGTTGAGGTCGGCGGCGTACGGTATGGTAATGCGCGCGTTGCCGTTGCCGGTGAATTGCACGGCGGTGTCCGCGTCGCCCGCGATGGCGCCCGCCGCGCCTTCGCGAACCCAGCTGCCAACCACGCCATCGGCGGCGTGGCCCGCCGAGCC
>DBTJ01000037.1:0-49062 GCA_002306985.1 Verrucomicrobia bacterium UBA1319 | reverse complement strand
TAGCGGCGGGCCCCGCCGAGCCTTGGTTCGTGGCATAACTGATCCAGGGAACGGCATTGAGCCTCCAGTAGCCGGAGGGGTTATCAGCCAGGACGGTGGTCTTATAATCGGCGCGGGCGGCCAGGCTAAGGCCGAGCACCGACAGTCCCACCGCGATCGATGATAAGGGGATGGTTTTTTTCATAGTCATGTTGCGTAATGAAGCCGTGTTCCAGCCTTATGGTTCACAACGCCCACCACCAAAGCAGGCGGCAGGGAAAGCGGAGACGGCGGCTAACACTACCATCGGGTTCCGCTGGCTCGCTATAACCCGAATGGAGTAATTTTGCGGAGGGAGGCCACTCTAGTGGCGCTTGATGGCCAAAACCCTGGGTTCGCTGGCCAAGCTTCACGCGTCAGCAAAGGAACCGATCCGAGAAGATATTTCGCTAGGCCGAGGCGGGGGGCGGGAAGGCCGGGCCGCGCTCCGCCCCGGTAAAGTATTTGGCCGCCGCCTCCGTGCGGGAATGGACATGCAGCTTTTCGTAAATATGCCGCACATGCACGCGCACCGTTTCCACGCTGGCGCCTAGCCGGGAAGCAATTTCCTTATTGGCGAAACCTTGGGCGAGCCACTTCAAAATCTCTTCTTCTCGGGGAGTGAGTAGCGCCCCGGCTTCGATTTGGGCGGCGGGACGGCGGAACACCGCGATCACCTGGCGCGCAATCTGGCCGGTCATGGGAGCGCCCCCGCGCATCACGTCCCCGATGGCGCGGATCAATTCCTGCGGCTCCGTGCATTTGAGCAGATAGCCGCTGGCCCCCATTTTAAGCGCCTCGAAAACGTGTTCGTGATCGGCGTACACGGTGACCATAAGCACTTGCGTCTGGGGCGCCTTGCGCCGCAGCCGAGCGGTGCATTCGATGCCGGACATGCCCGGCAGATTGATGTCCATTAGTACGACATCCGGAGCGAGCGCGGGCAAGCGCCGGATCGCTTCCTCACCCGACTCGCAAGCGCCAACACATTGGAAACCGGGCTCGACACCGATGAGTTTTGCCCAGTTTTCCCGGACCCCAGCGTTGTCTTCGACGATGCCGACTTTGATACTCATGCCCGTGTGCTCGCGCTCTCCTAGCCTATCGCTTTAGGCCGTTGGTGCCATACCCCAAAAGGGTTATCCTCATATAAAACATCCAGCTCACGCCCCGCCCTTGGCTTGGCCTTCAGTCAAGGGCAACACCAGCGCGACAATCGTTCCCTTGCCCGGCGCGCTGTGGATTTCCGCGAACCCGCCGACGGTCTCCAGTCGACTCCGGATATTCGACAGCCCGTTACCGGAGCGGCTGGGATGCCGCGCGTCGAAACCGTGGCCGTCATCCTCAATGGTCACGCGCAAAGCGCCGCCCTCCGGGTGAATTCGCAGCCGAACCTGCGTGGCGGCGGCATGGCGCACGGCGTTGTTGAGCGCTTCCTTCGCCGCCAGCAAAAGATTGTGGCGGGCGTGCGCGCTCAACACCACTGGCGGTAAGCTCTCGGCCACATCCAAGCGGCAGTTCAACTGCGCGGCCGCCAGAAAGCGCTCGGTGAGATCGCAGAGGTAAGTGGCCAGGCTGGCCAGGGAATCGTTTTTCGGATTGACCGTCCAAACAATCTCCTCCATCGCCGAGACGAGTTGTCGCACCTTGCGCGTAATGCCGCCGACTTGGTCCCCGAGCGCCACCGGCGTTTGCTCGCCGCGCTTGGCCAATTCGCCGAGCAAGACGATTTCCGTCAGGCGCGACCCGAGGTCGTCGTGGAGGTCGCGGGCGATCCGGCGGCGTTCGCCTTCGAGCGCCTGTTGCATTTCCAAACGCTCGAGGCGGCGGCGCAATTTGCGTCTTTCATTCATGGTAATGCCCCCGGCCACGCCCGCCGTCAACAACACGCCGGCGAGCACTTGCACCCAGCGCAACTCCCACCAGCGCGGCACCACTTGAAGCGCGAACGCGGCCTGGCATTCCTGCCATTGACCGTCACCCGAACCGGCCATAACTCGAAACTGGTACCGGCCGGGCGGCAACTGGCTGTAATAAGCGACCCGCTGCGCCCCCGCCTCCACCCAATCGCGATCCATTCCGCCCAGCAAGTGGCGGAAACGCAGCGGCTGCGTGGCGGACAAATCAGGCACGGTATAATGAAACTCAAACCGCTTCGCGGTGGATGGCGCCCGGCATTCGCCGGCGCTATTAGGCGCCAAGGGGGTACCGTCCGCCACCACCGATTCCACCAGCACCCGGCGCGCCCGCTTTTCGCCGGCGATCTTGGCGGGGTCGAAGACCGCCAGCCCGCGCATGTTGGGAAACCAAAACTTGCCATCGGCGGATTTGGCGCAGACTGGCTGGCCGCTTCCCGAGCAACTGCGGCTGCGCAATCCCTCCGGCACTCCAAGCCGATACCCCAGCAGGGCGGGGCTGCGCCCACGCGCGTAGGTTTGGAGCTGTTGCGCCCGACACAAAAAAATCCCGTTGTCGGACCCCATCCATAAATTGCCGGAGTCGTCCCCCATAATGCTGCTTATCGTGTCGCTTGGCAGGCCGTCGCTGGTGTCATATGCGGTGAAGCGCCCAGCCTTATATCGAAACAATCCCGAGCCATGGGTGCCCACCCAGAGGGTATCTTGCGCATCCACGTAGAGCGAGCGCGCATAATGGGAAGCGAAACCCTGGGCGGGTCCAAATTGCTCGACCTGGTCTCCGTTAAGGCGGAACAATCCCTGCCCGATGGCGCCAACCCAGAGACTGCCACTGGCGTCTTCCACGAAGGCGCGGATATCGACGTCCTCACCCGGCGGCCGCACGGGATGCAACTTGAATGCGCCATTCTCCCGGCAAACCGGCCCGCGGGGCGTGCCAATCCACAGGCGGCCCGACCGGTCTTCAAATAGCGCCAACACCGATAAATCCAGTTCAGGGCAACCCGGCTCCCGCGTAAACCGACCATCCTGAAGGCGAAACAAACCGCCCCAGGTTCCCGCCCAGAGGTTCGTCTGGTGGTCTTCGAGCAGCGCGCAAACGTGGCGGTTGGTCAGGCCCGCCTCCTCGCCAAAAGGGGTGAATTGCCCGTCACGCCAGCGCCAGGCGCCCGCGCCATCGGTGCCCATCCACACGTTACCATCCCGCGCCACCATGCTGGTGGTGATGATATTTTCCTGCGCGGGCGGCGGCAGGACCAACACCGACACCGGCCGCCGGGTGATACGGTGCAAACCCTCGCTCATAGTGCCCACCCACAGGGCGCCTTGTTGATCCTCGAACAAGCACGTGACCACCGCTTGCGAGAATGCCCCCCCGGCTTCCACCCGTTGCCATTGGCCCGCCGGGCCGGAATAATAAACCCCGCCCCATAAGGTGCCCAGCCAGACGCGTCCGGCGCGGTCCTCCAACAGCGTGGTCACTTGCGAACGCAGCGAATTCGGCGACCAGGGCGTGGGCGCCAGCGCGGCCATCCACTCGCTACCCGTGAACCGACGAACCCACCCACCTCCGTCAGTCCAGGATTTGCGGGGAGCGGCTACCCAAACCCCGCCCGCCCGCGCCGGAGCCAGCCGTTGCAGGGGGCCGCTCTCGCCGGCCTCCGCCTCCACCAACCAGCGGCCCGCGCGGCCGTGGCATAGCTTACTGCCGACCACCAGCCAGAGGTTGCGCGCGTCATCGGCGCATAGATCGTCGATCTGCCCGGCTGGCAAGCCATTGGCGGTGGTGAACCGCGTGAACTGACCTTGCCACCAGCGCAGCAAACTATTATCCCCTCGCACCAACCAGATGGCGTGCTCCGCGTCCTCAGCCAGCTTGGCGACGTGCCCCCACATCCAGCGGGTCAGGCGTTCTTCGCCATGGGGATCCGGCCGCGAAAAGCCGGCGCCGCCCGGGCTACCACTGGCCGGGCTTACGGTATGGAAGCGCCCGCCCTCGTAATACGCCAAGCTATCGGTGAGTCCGGCGGCCCATAACACGCCCTGATGGTCCACTAACAGAGCGGTAATGTGCGCCTCGGCAAGCCCGCTCTCGGGCCCGGCGGCGAAAACCTTAAACTGCGTCCCATCAAAACGCACCAGCCCCCGGGTGGTGCCCGCCCAAAGATAGCCATCCGGGGTTTGCGCCAAGGCGGTGACGGTGGCGTCCGGCAGCCCATCTTCGATGTGCCAGTTGCGCACGTAAAATTCCTGCGCCTGGATTGCGAACGGCCACACCAGGGCGATGGCCAGCCATTTGATGACAACGCCGAAGCCGCGTTTCGGCCAATACCGGTGCCACCGCTCAAATGTGCAGCTGGATAATTCCATGTTCCCCAATCCGATTAGTTTGTTACGGAGGCAAATCTATGTTGAGCCACGCTTTGCCGCAAGCCACCAAACGAACGGCACGCCGGGCTGGCTCAGCCTATCCGAATGCCATTCCGCCATGAAATCCAACAATGCCACCGGTTGTCCATCGCTTCGCGCCAGACATTGGGGAAACGGCGGCTCGAATTAGTGAAAATCACGACCAACATCAAGCCCCTCAAGGCCTTGCTCGCCCATTAACTCCCATTACCATGACCTTCAGAAGGAGTAAAGTTAATGGAAACGGCGGGCAACTGGCGTCCCTGGCCGCGCCCGCAACCAAGCTATTCCACAGCCCCGGCCTCTATTAAGTTTGGAAGCTCTATCTAGTCGTGAACAAGTAGTGGATCCGTAGTTTAATTTATCTCAGGTTTTTTCTCGCCTAACCGATAGTCAATGCTGAGGGGACTCGCCAGGATGTCGCGATCGGGGCGAAATTATTCTCCGTCCATGTATTACAACGCGACGGCTGCATACCGCCTTCGCCGCGAGCAAACCTGTTTTTTGCCGACCCGCGATATCGAACGCATGTGTCGTAACACATTCATTATGAGTAGAATAGACAAGGCTCGAGTAAGGAGCCGGGGGGCGAGCCTCGTTGGGCCGCGCAGGATGGCTCCGCAGTGCTATCGTCCGGCACTTGCGGCGCGTCGCAAACTCGAGTAATCGACCCGCATTCCTCCATCATCGCTATCATGAAAAGAAAAATCGCCCTCGCTATTTTTGTCGTGCTTTTGATCTTTGGCGGCCTAGCCGGGGTCAAAGCCTTGCAAGTCAAGAAACTCATGGCGGCTGGTAAGTCGTATGTGCAATCGCCCGAAATAGTCTCCGCGTTTGTCACCCGCGAAGAAAAATGGCCGGATACGCTGACCGCGATCGGTTCGATTGCCGCAGTCCAAGGGGTCACGGTCACGCCGGAAATCGCGGGCACGATCCAGCAGATCGCCTTCGAGTCCGGGGCCATCGTGGCCAAGAACGACTTGTTGGTGCGCATGGATATTTCGTCCGAGGAGGCCCAACTCCGATCCCTTGAGGCGCAGACGGAACTCTCGAAACTGAATCGGGACCGCATGCGCAATCTGCGCCAGGAAAGTACGGTGTCCCAATCGGACCTGGACACGGCGGAATCTCAGTTTAAACAGAACCAAGCCAACGCCGATGCCATCCGAGCCACGATCGCTAAAAAGACCTTACGCGCCCCATTCGCCGGGCAATTAGGCATCCGCCAAGTAAACCTGGGGCAATACGTGGACCCGGGTAAATCCGTCGTCTCCCTGCAAGCCCTGGACCCGGTTTTTGCCAATTTCTCACTCCCGCAGCAGGAAGTGGCCCGGCTTAAGACCGGGACGCGGGTGCGCCTCACCATCGATGCCTACGCGGGCCGGTCGTTCGAAGGCACCCTGACGGCGATCAATCCGGATCTGGATCAAGCCTCGCGCAGTGTAACTTTACAAGCCACCTACACGAACGCGGATCGAGCGCTCCGGCCCGGCATGTTCTGCAAGGTCGAAGTGGTTTTACCCGAAACCCGCGACGTGCTCATCATCCCAGCCACCGCCGTACTGAGTGTTCCCTATGGCGATTCGGTGTATGTGATCGAGTCCGGCAAAGACGGCAAGAGCGGCTTGACGGTGCGACAGCAATTCGTGAAGGTTGGCCGCGCGCGGGGCGATTTTATCACGATCGAGCTGGGGCTCAAGCCCGGCGAACGCATCGTAAGCGCGGGATTATTTAAGTTGCGCACCGGCATGTCGGTGGCCGAGAACAACACTTTGGCGCCAAAGAACGAAGAGCACCCCACTCCGCCCGATAATTAATCCCCACCACCCATGAAGTCGTTCACCGATATTTTTATCCGGCGGCCCGTGCTCGCCCTGGTGGTGAACCTGGTGATATTGATCGCCGGGTTCCAATCAATCCGCTCCCTCAACGTGCGGCAATATCCGCGCAATGACAATGCCACCGTGACGGTGAGTACCGCCTATGTGGGGGCCAGCGCCGAATTGGTGCGCGGGTTCATCACGATCCCGCTTGAGCGCGCGATCGCGGCGGCCGATGGAATCGATTACATCGAATCCAAAAGCAGCCTCGGCGTATCCTCCATCACCGCTCGACTCAAGCTGAACTACGAAGCCACCAAAGCCTTGTCGGAAATCAGCTCCAAAGTAGACCAAATGCGGGGCGACCTGCCGCCCGAGGCCCAGGTGCCGATCATTAACATCGAAACGGCCGATTCGGAGTTCGCCTCCGCCTACCTGAGTTTCGGCTCGGACATCCTCGAGTCCAACCAAATCACCGACTATCTGGTGCGGATGGTGCAACCGCGCCTCTCCGCCTTAACCGGAGTGCAACGGGCCGATATTCTGGGGGGACGCACGTTCGCCATGCGGATTTGGTTGAAGTCCGATCGTTTGGCGGCCCTAAACGTGAATCCCACCCAAATCCGCGACGTGATCGGAGCCAATAACTTCCTCTCGGCGGTGGGCAACACCAAAGGTTCGATGATCCAAGTGAACTTGACGGCGGACACGGACCTGCGCTCGGTTGAGGACTTCCGCAATCTAGTGGTTCGCAAGTCGGGCGACAATCTCATCCGGCTAAAGGACGTGGCGGACGTAGTCCTCGGCGCGGAGAATTACGAGTCCGAAGTGCGGTTTACCGGCAATAAAGCTGTGTTCATGGGAGTCTGGGTGCTGCCCAACGCCAACTCGCTGGAAGTCATCAAGCGGGTGCGAGCCGAATTGGAATTGATCAAGAAAGAACTGCCCTCAGGCCTGACGGGCCTCATGGCCTATGACACGACCACGTATATCGACGACTCGATCCAGGAAGTGCTGAAAACCTTGAGCGAGACGCTGCTGATCGTGGCGATTGTGATCTTTTTGTTCCTGGGTTCGGTACGCTCGGTGCTGGTGCCCTTGGTGGCGATCCCCGTTTCGTTGATCGGAGCCATTTTCTTGATGCAACTTTTTGGTTTTTCGCTGAACCTCCTCACTTTACTAGCCATCGTGTTGTCCGTGGGCCTCGTCGTGGATGACGCCATCGTCATTGTCGAAAACGTCGAGCGCCATGTGCGCGAAGGCCGTACCCCCACCCAAGCGGCCCTACTGGGCGCAAGAGAGTTGGTGGGCCCCGTCATTGCCATGACTATTACCCTGGCCGCCGTATATGCACCCATCGGGCTGCAAGGCGGACTCACCGGGTCGCTCTTTCGCGAATTCGCCTTCACCCTGGCTGGCGCGGTGTGCATTTCCGGCTTCGTCGCCCTCACGCTCTCACCAGTGATGGCGTCGAAACTGCTGGATGCGGGCCGGGAGGAGCACGGCTTGACAGGCCGGATCAACCACGCCTTCGACCGCTTGCGGCGGGCCTACGGACGGGTGCTCGACGCCACGCTGACAGCGCGTCCGGCCATGTACATCCTTTGGATCAGCTTGAGCCTGCTCGTCATCCCGTTATATATGATGTCCTCCAAGGAACTCGCGCCATCGGAGGATCAGAGCATTGTGCTAGGCATCGTAGAATCGTCCGCGAACGCCACCATCGATCAGACCATGTTCTACACGGAAACCGTCAACCGGGAATTGATGAGCTTGCCCGAAGCGGCGCAAAACTTCCAAATCACTTCGCCCAATAGTGGTTTTGCCGGGCTGGTGCTCAAGCCTTGGACCCAGCGTAAACGCACCGCCGATCAGATCGCTCCGGAGGTGCAGCGCCGGCTCAGCGCCATCCCCACCATCCGCGCCATGGCGACCACCCCTTCCCCGCTGCCGGGCGGCGGCTCCATGCCGGTGGAATTTATCATCGCCGCCACGGCCGAACCGGACGTGATTCTCAAGTTCGCCGAGCAACTCCAGCAAAGAGCGGCGGCGAGCGGCAAGTTCGCCTTTCCACCCATCATCGACACCAAGATCGACCAACCCGAGGTCGAACTGGTGCTCGACCGCGATAAGGTGGCGTCGCTCGGCTTAAGCATGGCTGATGTCGGATCCGACTTGGGCGTGATGCTGGGCGGTAATTACGTCAACCGCTTCAGCCTTGACGGCCGCAGCTACAAAGTAATCCCGCAACTCAAACGCGTCGAACGCCTCAACGCCAGCCAGCTTCAGGACACCTACATTAAGGGACCCAACGGGCAACTCGTGCAGTTGAGCACCATTGCGACCCTAAAACCGAAGACCACCCCGCGCTCGCTCTCCCGATTCCAGCAGTTCAACGCCGTGAAACTCAGCGGCGTGTCGACCCAACCTCTCGATGACGCCCTAAAATACCTCGAGGCGCAGGCGGCCGAGATCCTGCCCAAGGGCTATAAGCTAGATTATACTGGTGAATCGCGGCAATTACGGACCGAAGGCAGCAAGTTTCTGCCCGCGATGCTCTTGGCGATGACTTTGATATTCCTGGTGCTAGCGGCGCAGTTCAATAGTTTCCGCGATCCGCTCATCATCCTTTTGGGGTCGGTGCCGCTGGCGATGTTTGGCGCTTTGATCTTTAGCTTCCTCAAAATGCCCAGCCCGATCGCGGCCTTTTGGACCGACGGCTGGACGACAACGCTGAACATTTATTCCCAGGTCGGGTTAGTCACGCTGATCGGGCTTGTGTCCAAGAACGGCATCCTCATCGTGGAATTCGCCAACGAACTGCAACGCCGCGGGTTGAGCAAGGTCCAGGCGGCGCGCGAGTCGGCCCTGGTGCGGTTGCGGCCCGTGCTCATGACCAGCGTGGCCACCGTGTGCGGCCATTTTCCTCTGACACTGGTCAGCGGCGCCGGCGCCGCGGCGAGAAATTCCATCGGTATCACCTTGGTGGCCGGCATGGCCATCGGCACGTTGTTCACGCTATTGATCATTCCTTCAATCTACGTGCTCATCGCCAAACAACATAAAGGCGAGGACCCCGGAGCGATCGCGCAAGATTTCGAGCCGGGGGAACTCGCGGCACCCACCTTGGACGCCGCCGCTAAATAATCGCCCGCCATACGGGTCTCACCCCATATCCGCCGCGGGAAGGATGGCGCGCCCGCCTTCCAACCCGCCGACATTCATGGCCGCGCGCCCATAAACCTTCGGTGACGCTCTTCCCCGTTAAAAATCGATCCTTTCCTTCAACGTTAATTAATTAGGATCGGTCGCTTTATAACCCAGTAACGCAAGCATTTTCTCCGCATAGCGTTTTCCTAATTCCCGGTAGCCCGCGGGATTGAAATGCAAGTGGTCGGGACGACTACCGCAACCTTTTGATGAGATGATATGCGAATTGGGAATTGTCTTGGGCAACTCATCAATGATCGCATTCATGCTGGCGCAAGCGCCTTGCTGATCCGCATTCACGAGTTCGCCAACCAGCAGCGGCACCTCCTCAGCTTTGAGATTCAAGTCTTGGATCAAATGGTCGTAAATGCCTTTGACCTTATTGGGCCATTCTTTGTCATTCGTGTTCGACTCTCCCTGATGCAACAATATCCCTTTAATGACCCCGTCCCGCTGCGCCCGTTTCCCCATCGCGACCAAGTGAGCATAAGGATTACCGCTGTATGAGTTGATGATGTTGGTCATCCATGAGGCGGCCGTAGCGACGTAAGTTGGATAATGAACCTTGTCAAAGAGTTCGATTTTACAGCCGGCGACAGCCACGTCGACAATGCCAATCCGGATGTTTACCGGAAGATTGGACAGCATCGTTCGGCCAAAATAATCGGCTGGGCAAAGACCCGCGGAGGGACGGCACAACGGTGGGACAGCGGGATACCAATTACCTTTTTTTCGGCCCAGGCCAGGAAAATCAACCGCCGCCAACACAGTAAAGCGATCGCTGGCCGGCGTCTTGTCTTGGGGTTCAATCCCTGGAAAGCCCTCCATATTCGACTGTCCAAAGCACAAAAAGACAAACAGGTTTGTGTCTTGCGACCGGGCGTTGAGGTTCATTAAAAGCAGACCGGCCAAGATTAACAATGCAGGTTTCATTTGCTGGTGATAGGGGTTGCTGATTAAAGTGTGGAGGTAAGTTCATTAATTGAAATACAAAGGCCGCGTTTCCGCGAGCTAATGCCGGGCGTTCATCCAAGTATGTCCACCGCCGGTGACCAAGCTTTTATGTTCGATCTTCTTTTCTTTCAGGTAATCATCGAACGCGATGGCCTGAGTGTATAAAAAACCCTCTTTCCCAACGCCCAGCCACAGCAACTTTAACTGCTGATTGGCAACTTCGGGCTGGGCGGAAAGGCCGCCGACATTTTTCTCGCACCCTTCGCGGGTCGGGTATGCACTGTACGAGCCAAGCCAGGCAAACTTATCGAGGTTTGGTAAGCCCGCGAATAAAGCTTGCCCGTCACCACGCGAGAACCCGGCGATCGCGCGCTGCTCGCGACTGGGAACGACACGATAACCAACCTCGATGTAAGGCATGTTCGTGGTCATGGATTGACGAGAGGGTATTAGACTCGTTACGGGGGAGAAATATCCGCTGTTCAAGGGTTTGCCAATCCTTGCTCCTGATGGATCTTGGTTACTTCCGCAATGACCGCGTCGAAGGCGGGCTTGGGCTGGTTGTTGCCGTCGAATAATAACGGCTTGCCATTGGCACGCCATGAAACGGAATCATTCACCCCCCAGAAGGTGACTAGCTTTACGAATTTTTTATGCTTAATGAACGCTCTGAAGAGATTCGCATATTGGTTCGAGAGCCGCTGGTTGGCATCTTCCACCAAGCCTCCCTGGGTGGTGGCGACGTTGTTGGCAATGTCGGCCCCGGTCATACGCTGGCCGCCCAGCGCGCTGTTGACGTCGAGTTCGGTGATATGTATGGGCAAACCGAGCGACTCCATCTCGGTCAAGGCCTGATCCATGTCCTCATAGCTCGGGGATGAGACCGTGACATGCGTTTGGGTACCGATGGCCATGACTGGCGCCTTTTGCTCCCGTAGCGACTTGATCAACGAGATCAGTTTGCGGCGTTTGACGGGGTCCTCCAACCCATAATCGTTGTAACGAAGGATGGCGTCCGGGTCCGCTTCGTGCGCGTATTCGAAGGCCTTGGCGATGAAGTCCGGCCCAATGATTTCAAGCCAGAGCGAGTTCCTCAGGAGGTTGGCGCCCCCGTCGGCTATCGCTTCGTTCACCACGTCCCAAGATTTGATCTTGCCTTTGTAACGGCCCACCACAGCGTGAATATGCTCCCGCATCCGCTCCAGCAATTCCTCGCGGGAAGCACGCGGCCCTCGGTAACCGAAAGGGCCGAAACCACCGCCGGGTCCGCGGCCAAATCCACGGACGCCAGGCCGATTCGTCCCATCGGCGTTCGCATCCACAACAGTCGCGGGCTGGGCGTTGGTGACTCCCGGAGGCTGATTTGTGCCGGCAAACACCCAATTGGGGGTCTGGGCATGCCAAACGAGCGTGTGCCCGACGAGATACAGGTTATTGCTTAGGCCAAAATTCACAAAGGCGTCCGCCGGGCCGAAATCATAGCCGTCCGCACCCCGCCGCGGATGGATGAGCGCCCACTTCAGATCGTTCTCCGGGGAGATCTGATTGAATTGCTCCTTAACGGCAGCGGTGTCTTTGAGCATCTCCTCTCGAGTCCGTCTGGCACGGTACCCCTGGACCGAGGCACTCATCACCATTGCGCGGTTTATGGCGACGCCAACATAAAACTGGTCTTTGTAAGCCTCCTTGAGAACGGGCTTATCGGCTGACCAAACCGTTGCGCCGCCGGCAAGCAGCGCCGCCGCAAGCATGCCGACGCGCGAACGGATGTATGGACGGAACGCTTTCATATGCTCAAATTTCTGGAGGTTGATGCGATTCGAATCGTTCGCCATCTGGCCGGTTTCTCTTGAATTCAAGGACCCAACCTTTCACGCCAAGGGAGTCCGCTGGTAGCGACTTTCTTCGCAGTCGCATTAACTTTGGTAGGGTGTGATAAAGTGGGCGGATCGCGTCCGCCTCCCCGCTATGGCCGCGCCACTTCGGCGGTAAAATGGGTTTGCGGCATTGTTCATTGGACGAGCTTGCGTGATTCGAAAAGGTCACAATCGGCGCGCGCAAGTCGCGGGCATTGGCGTATCCGACAGCGACCGACTTCGCCCCCGCGGCGAGTTGAGCCGTTATCGGCTGGTTAGCGATTGACGTACTAATTAATTCAACGGCCGTCGCCATAATAATCAATCATTACGGCTATTTTCTAATCCGAAACACCGTGAGCGAATTCGCCGGGGTCTCGTAATCGAATGCCGGCTTCAGCGTGATTTCATTTGAAACGGGTTTTACCGCCAGCGGCTGACCCTCCTCATTATATGCGTCCGCCGATGGTCCGGTAAGGACGGTTTTAGTCGCCTTCAATTCTCCGGACATTAGGCCTGACAGTGCCACCTGAAGCGGGGCGGGCGCGGCCGCGCCATTGACAATTTTGACAATAACATCGCCGGATTTCGATTCGCGCACGGCGGAAACGGCCAGCGTCGGCGGCTTGACGGCCGCGCTAATCGTCGTCTCCAGATACGCGTCGCCACTATTCTGGCCGAAGAGTTGTTGAACAAAATAGCTGGCGGTGAGGTGAACCTCGGTTCCAGTAAAGTAAATCAGATCCGGATGCCATTGCGTATGGTTCCGCCGCGCGAACAACGGCGCATACGAAGCGAAGGAAACCACCTCGCCATTGCGCTCAAAGGCGATCATCCCGGCGGCCTCCGCCAAGGCCGAGCGCAAGGTACCGCGGGTTTTATCGCGGTCATGCGCCGCGTACTCGCCGACGTAGACCTTGGCGCCACCGCGATCATACTTATCGTAGCGCGACAGGTTATCCCAGAACCATTGCGGCGAGACGTAATAGTGCTCGTCCACCATCGGCAACCGGAGTTCTTTAGCGAACGCCCAGCCATTGTCATAATCGCCGCCGCTGGCGAAGGGCCCCACGGTGCCTATCACCGTGATTTCCGAATGTTTCTCCTTCACCGCGTTATAGACGCTCTTGAAACGTTCTTTAAAAATCGGCGTGATGGCGTCCTCATTGCCAACCCCAAGATATTTCAAGCCAAAAGGTTCCGGGTGGCCGGCGGCGGCGCGAACCCCACCCCATTTCGAGGTTGCGGGGCCATTGGCCCATTCAATTAAGTCGAGAACATCCTGGATGTAATGGGGCATCTCCTCCAGCGGCAAGCCTTCCTGTCCCCGCCCCGGGGAACTGCCCGCATGTTGGCAACACACGCCCGCGGTGACCACCGGCAACGGTTTGGCCCCGATATCCTCACAAAATTGGAAATATTCAAAGTAGCCTAGGCCCATTGTCTGATGATAACCCCACGTGGTATTCGGTCCCGCGCGCCGTTGTTCCACCGGACCGACGCTGCGCTTCCAATCGTAGTAGCGATGAACGCCGCCGCCATGCACCAGACAGCCACCGGGAAAGCGCATGAACTTCGGTTTGAGATCGGCCACGGCTTGGGCGAGGTCGGCGCGCAATCCGTTGGCACGGTTGCGGAAGGTTTTTTCCGGAAACAAGGAAACCATATCCAAACAAAGGCCGCCGGTTGCGTGAGCCAGCAGGACCAGCCGCGCGTCGACAACCGTGCGACTCGGCTTGAATTTCGCACTCAGCCGCCGCCACTCGCGGCCCTGCACCCGCAGAGAAGTTTCCGCTAACACTTCCCCGCTTTTGGTTTCTAGGCGTAGCGTCACTGGCATGGGCTTGTCATTGTCACCCTGTCCCCACATTTGCCCCATAAAAGGCTGATAGGCCCAAAAAGAGGCTTCATAGGTCTCGCCGGCTTTGAGCGGGATGCCGTCGAATCCACCGTTGGCGATGCCCACGCCTTCGCCTGGCGTTTGCACCGTCAGCAGGGCGTAATGCGGATTGCGCTCATGAATCGGCCGCATATCGGCCACGCCGACCGATCCCTCGCCTCCGCCGCGTTTTTGAAGCTCCCAAAATTTGAGCGGGCGCCAATCCGCTTGCTCGGTCGGGCTGTATTCGAACGAACGGTTTTGGATTAATTCGGCGTAAAGCCCGCCATCGGCGGCGTAATTCAAGTCTTCAAAGAAGACGCCGAACAGATCCGGACTGATGGCTTTACCCGGTTCCGCGGCGCGGATCGCGACGGTCGTATTCTGCGCGTTGACCCAAAGCGGCACGCCGGCAAGCAACGTGACCAGCCCGGTGAGGAGGGAATGACTTCGACGGCGGGGATGGGCGCTTAGTTCGGAATTCATCGCGATATTGGGTATGATTAAGGGTGAAGCGCGCTCTATTCAACCGTCTTCCATCGAAAACATTCGCCGCCCTTGCGAGCCGGGCGCGGGCCCGTGGCCGTGATGGTGAGCGCTCCGGGCGCATTTGGCTGAGACGCCAGATAACAGTGATTCACCAACGACATGAGCAGGGTGTCACCGCGCAGGAGGTTGACCCATTGGAACGACTCCGCCTCGCCCGGCGCTTGGCCCGCCAGATCCTTCAGCACTGCCTTCTCCTGGTCGGCGGAAACAAACCGGCCGTTGGCGGCCTTCAGCGCCACCCGGCCCAAGCCCAGATCAACGACTTGAAACCGCGTTTGAGGCGAACCCGCGCTCGTCGAGTCAGCCGCCAGATTGACCAGCAAATGGTTCCGCGTGTCCGCGCTGACACTACTGCCGTCTGCGCCACTGGTCAGAGTAATGATTTTGCCCACGGGAATCGCGCGCTCAATACCCCGTGCGCGGGGCTCTACCACGACATAGTTATCAAAGTCCGCATAGCCACCGAGCTGACCGGAGGAGTTGTAATTGAACAACGCGGGACGCACCCCTTGAAAGGTCGTCAGCTGAAAAATCATGGTGAAGGGTTTTCCCAGCGGCGTGAAGGCGTTGCCATCGGCGCTCCAACTGAAAACGGCCTCGTCAGTGTCGAAGTTGCACGCGACTCGCAGCCACAGGTGGCTTGGGGGATTGGCTGGACCCAAGGCGGGTGGATTGGTGGGAGTAACGGCTCCGCCCCGGCGCCCGCCGCCCACGCCTTGGAACCTTTGCAATTCGGTGCCTTCGGCGGTTTTTACCACCGCGATCCCAGCATAGGGAGTACTCAATAGCGCCAAACCCGCCGTGTCGCCGGGCGTAAGTCCGGTAGTATCCAACTCGACGGTCATGATGGACTCAGGACCGGGTGGCCGCTGGCAAAGGCTATTGCGAGCGGTCCAAAAGTTGGTGGCGGGCAAGGCATGCAGGCGGAGTACGCCGGGCTTTTCGGTGAGAGACCACTTGCTGTCATCGGGCGCATGGTTCCATTGCCAGTGCGGATTGAGCATGCCATGGTCGAAATTATCATCGTGGACGAACGCCGGTTTGGGGTTCTGCATCCGCCCCGTGTTCGGCTTGAGCCAGGTGTTGGGCGCTTTGCGGAGGTTGCCCGGCAAGCCGATGAGCGGGAAACCGTTGTCCCAGGTAATCGGGACCAAGGAAACCATGCGGCCCGCGCTGCCGTGGTCCGCCATGATCACGCTCCACCATTCACCCGAAGGCGTATCCACGATACCCCCTTGATGCAGCCAAAGCCCGCGGTCATCGGGTTGGGCGCGCTGGGGCGCGGCGGCGGTCACCCCTAAAGACTCGCCCTGTACCATGCGCTCCACCTTCCACGGACCGTCAATGGAATCGGCGATGGCCACCATCTGATCCACCGGCCCGCCCGGAATGGCGGAAACATCCACATACTTGCCGTTGATCTTGTAGAGGTGGTGACCCTCGCCCATTTTGCCCACCAATTGATGCCGCACACCGGGCACGAAGGATTTCAGGTCCGGCGCCAGTTCTTCAATCGGATACGGGCTGCCGGCGCCGGAGATGAGATAAATTTTACCATCATCGTCAAAGAGCACGGACATGTCGTGACGGCCGGGCAACTGATTCCATTCCCAGGGACCATTAATCGACTTCGATCGGTAAACCATGAGCCCGGCGCCGTTGACGTTACAAAGAATATAAAACGTGCCGCGGTAATAGCGAAGGCAAGGGGCCCAGATGCCTTGCCCATAAATATTGCCGCCCTCGAGCCGAAACGCCGGGCCCAGATCGAGCCGATTCGTACAATAGCCCGCCAGCTCCCAATTCACCAAATCCTTGGAATGCATGATCTGCACCGCCGGATTCATGTGCATGGTGGTGCCCGCCAGGTAGTAGTCATCACCCACACGAAGGATATCAGGATCTTCAAATTCCTCGTAAAACAAGGGGTTCGAGTAAGTGCCGTTGCCGTTGTCGGCCGTCCAGTGCGCGGCCGCCGCCGGTGGCAATCCGGAGAATTCCGAACCGGCCGCCCGGCTCAACCCGGAGCCGCCGGTCAGAAAGGCGCAGATTATAGCGCAAGGCAGGATTGTTTTCCGCATAAATTGCATGGTCATTTGCTCATTCAACCGGGCTAATTGGTTTTCAGTTTCAGCACCGTGATGGAATAAGGCGGAAATTCGCGGGTGAAATCGGCGCCGAACTCCGTCACTTTTTCTGAACGCGGAACAACCGTTTGGGGGTGGTCTATGGAATTGGTGTCGTCCTGACTGGCGGCCGCCAAAGTCACTATTTCACCCTTGCGCGCGATCCTGGCCGCGTTCTTGATCTGGACGTTGATGCGCCGCGCCGCATTGGAAATATTGACCACCTTGAGATAGAGAGTGCCGGTTTTGCGCTCGCGGGTGGCATTGAAGAAAACCTCGCGGAGTTGCTGGGCCGGCGGCGGATTTCCGCCCCGAGCAGCCCGGGGCTGCCAGACGCGCTTGGGAATGTCCCGTGAATCCGTCGCGAGGATTTCATCGCCATGCAGGGTGCTGAACATCCTTTGGACGTAATAGGCGGGCGAGCCATAACTCGATAGCGCATCGTAACCTATCAGGTCCGAACTCCATTGCATCGACCGGCCCTGCCCATTGAGCTGGCTAACGTTAACGAAGAGCGGGGCATAGCAGTGCATCAACACTAGGTCGGAATTGCGCTCCATGCCGGTCATCCACGCCGCGTCACCCAGCGCTCCGGCCAGGTTCGGCGTGGGTGAACCGACGCGCGTGGCCCATTCGCCGCAAAAGATTTTCACCGGGTTCGCGCGCGAATATTTATCGTAGTCGAGCGCATGCGCCATCATGTCTTCCTGCGAGCGATAGTAATGCTCGTCCACGAGGTCGGGCGCGCGGCTTTTCACCGATCCGTTTTCCGGCTGTTCGTAGCCCCAGGAGGAAATGACTTTCAAGCGCGGATACTTGGCCTTGATGGCGTCGAAGAATTGAGTGAACCGGCCATCGTAAGTTCCGCTACGGTCAAACCAATCTTCGTTGCCCACTTCGACATAAGTCAGCTTGAACGGTTTGGGATGGCCGTGTTTGGCGCGCAGCGCGCCCCACGGGGTCGTCCTGGCGTCCCCGATGAGATACTCGATTTCCTCAAGCGCCTCTTGCACGTAAGGTTCGAGCGCCGGGCCGGCCGGGATAACACCGCCACGGCCCAAGCAGTAGCCGGCAAACACGCCGAGCAACGGCTCCATGTCGAGTTCCTCGCACCACTCGGCGAATTCGAGCAACCCAAAGCCGTCGGTGGACCAGTACCCCCAGGGACTGGGGTGTCCCGGCCGCTGTTCCACCGGGCCAATGGTTTCCTTCCAATTGAAACGCTCATTAAAAGCGTTACCCTCCAGATAATTGCCCCCGGGCAACCGGAGGAACTTGGGCTTCATAGCGGCTAACAATTCCATGAGGTCGGCCCGGTTGCCGTTCTGGCGATTCTTGTAAGTGGGCGGAAACAGCGAGACATTTTGCAGCCACAACGTCCCCGGGGTAGTGGTGGTGAGCTTGAACACGTTGTCTTTCGAAACCGGCACTCCCTTGGTCTTGAGCGTCGCCTCATACTTCTTCCATTCGCCAGTGATTTTGGCGATTTTCGCCTCGGCAAACACGGATTTTCCATCAGCGCTTTCCAAACTCACGGCTAGAGGACCGTTGAAACCGGGGGCGGCCTTGGCGAAGAAGGACACGCGATAAGGGGTGTTTGGCTTGACGGGGATTCCCCAGTAACCGGCGTTGGCCACGCCGGCGGGAGCCGTCGCGGACGCGGACGTAGCCACCAGCTTGAGACCGACATTGAGAAACTCGTTCAGCGGAGTATTCGGGTCGAGCACCATGGCCGCGCCACCGACCGCGCTCCAGAATTTCGGTTTGGTATCGGGCGGGAAAGAAACGGGCAGATATTTTCCGACCACGTAATTGGTGGGGCTGACGCGCGGCACCACGGCATCGGCTTTGAAGGTGCGGTTGCGGATCAATTCCGCGTAAATTCCGCCTTCATAGGCATAGTTGATTTCCTCGGTCATCAACCCATAGAGCATGGGACTGACGGTCCCCGTGACTTTACCCGCGTCGATTTGCAGCACGGGAGTCGCGGTGGACACCACCGGCGCGGAGGACGTCGTGGGCGTCGCAACCGCCGCGCTAGCGGGCGACGGCGTAGGGGCTGCGGCCCCGGCCTCACCCGTAGATTGCGGAATGATTTCAATGGCGTTGATTTGCGGGTTTTCGACTTTGGGGGTGAAGGTGATCTTGAGCTTGCCATCGGTGACTTCCACGGGGACCGTTTCCACGTAGGCTTTCATCGCCCCGCCCGCCTTGGCCCATACGTCGAAGTCCTTGAATTCCTTACCTTGCGCGTTAAAGGAAAACACGCGCGCTCCCGGACCGGTGATGCCCTCGTAGGTTTCCGCAAAATGCAGTCTCACCACGTATTTCCCGTTGGGCACCGGCCAGGAAAAGGACTCCATGCTATAGCGTTCCGCGCGATAAAGATCGGGACTCGTGGTGTTGGCGATCTGGACGTCGGGCCGCTCGAGGGTTTGGCCGCCCTCAAAACCCTGGTCGGCCAGCCAAATATTGCCTTCGGCGTCTTTGACGGGCTCGCTCTTCCCGGCCTTGATGCGGATGGCCTTGACGGCGGGTACGCTCGCACTGACGCCCGTTGGTTCCCGTTTGGCGACGATTTCCGCTTTGGCAAATTCACCGACCTCGCGCGTGAATTTGATTTCGTTGCCGTTGGCTGAAAGTTTGCCTGTATAAGTGATGCGAATTTCATTGTCCTGGATAGTCAGCAGTTCGACAAACGAAACCGCGCCGCCGTCCACCTTGCCTTCTTTGAGCTCGGCTTCGCGCTTCCGATCACCGGCTTCCGCATTGGCTTTCCCGGTCAACTTCGCGCCGTCCTGCTGGAACGTGAAGGTGTAATACTGGTGGCCGATCTGCGAGTCGAAATCGGTTTTCCAAATCCCGGAGATACCGTTGGCCGCGGATTTCGCGCCCGCCGGGGTAGCCCCGGTTTCACTAACCGTTTGCGGGATGATTTCCAAAGCGCAAATTTGCGGGTTCTCGGTCTTGGGAGTGAATACGATTTTAAGTTTGCCATCCGTGACTTCGACGGGAACCGTTTCCACATAAGCCTTCATTGCCCCGCCCGCCTTAGCCCATACGTCAAAATCCTTAAATTCCTTCCCCTGCACGGTGAAAGAAAACACGCGTCCCCCGGGGCCGGTGATACCCTCGAACGTTTCCGCGAAATGCAATTTCACCACATATTTACCGTTAACCAGCGGCCAGGAAAAGGAATCCATGCCGTAGTGTTCCGATCGGTAAAGATCGGGGCTCGTGGTGTTAGCGATCTGAAGGTCGGGTCTTTCAATGGTCTGACCGCCTTCGAAACCTTGGTCGGCCAGCCAAACGTTGCCTTCGGCATCTTTCACCGGCTCGGACTTGCCCGCTTTGATGCGGATAACCTTGGCCGCCAGCGCGGTGGGCGCGGCGGCCACCGTTGATGGCGTGGCCGCGCTGGGTTCGGGAACTATCTCCGCGACGACCGGCGGCAGGGGCTGATCGGCGAACAACAAGGGGGCAAATTGATACAAACTACGCCGCCAAGACTGCCATTCGTGGCCGGTATTGGGGGATTCATAGTACACACTCTTGATGCCGGCTTGTTGCAGCGCCGCAACGTGAACCTTGCCGACTGCGCCATTTTCACGGCTGCCATAGCTGACGAACACCACTTTAACCTTCTCCTTGAAAGCGGCCAGGTCGGTAATATTAGTGGGGGCGATGCTCCCGCCGCTAAAGATGCCGATGTGAGAGAACTTGTCGAGGTTGGCCAGAGTGATCCCGCGCGTCTGCATGCCGCCCATGGAAAGGCCAGCCATGGCCCGATGCGGTTGATCCGCCAGCGTGCGATAGCTGGCATCAACGAACGGAATCAAGTCGTCGATCAGCACCCGTTCGAACGCGCTGAAATCGAACATGCGCCCACCGGGACCAACGACACCGCGCGCCGGCGCGCCGCCCGCCGCCGGTCCGCGACCTGGGGCTGCCGCGCCGGGGACATAGCTGTTGGCCATGACGATAATGAACGGTCTAGTTTTGCCTGCGGCGATCAAGTTATCCAGGATCAGGCCGGTATGTCCCTGACCACCCCAGCCAGTTTCATCCTCCCCGCCACCATGCTGCAGATACAACACCGGATACCGCTTGGTCGGGTCCTTTTCATATTCCGGCGGCGTGTAAACGAAGCAGCGAAGGCTGGTCTTGGCGTTCTTGGAATAGAAGAGATTCTGGCGTAACTGGCCATGCGGCACATTTTTGAGGGCGTAAAAATCCCGGTCCTTAGCGGGCACTTCGAGGCCGCTACCCCAGCGACTGCCACCATAGAAATACCAGCTGCCGGGATCCGGGACTTGGGCGCCATCAATAACGAGCTGGTAATAGTGGAACCCTTCGTCTTGGGGCGGCGTGACGCCGGTCCAGGCGCCGTCGTCGCCCTTGGTCAGGGGGAACTTTGCGCCACCCAAAAACTCGAGCGCGACACTCTGAGCTTGCGGCGCGACCAGGCGAGCTCGCACGCGGCCTTCCGAGTTGACCTGGGGATACTGTTTGCCGGACTGGTTTAACGGCGATGGTTTAAAGTCCTCCACCACCGACTGATTGGTTTGAGCCATGCAAAGCTGGCCCGCCAGCAGGGAAGCCAGCGCGAGAAGTGAGCCTTTGATTTTCATGAAGGGGTTGGGGTTGATCGATTAATGTGACGCAGGTGTAACTTCGGACGAAAGGCAATACAGATGACTGTCGGTTCGGAGATAAATCGCGGACTGGGTAAATGCGGGCGAGGCGAAGACCGGGCCAGCCAGTTGATTTTCCGCCAAGACCGTTAGTTTGTCGCCCGTCTGGAACACCACGGTCTTGCCTTCGCGGCTAAAGCAGTAGAGGCGACCATTAGCATAGACGGGCGAGGCGGCGCATTTGCCATGGACCCAGGCCTTGCCAAGGATCTTGCCGCTTAGCGCGTCGACGCAGGTCAGCACGCCATCGTCGCTGAGGAGGTAAAGCTCGTGATTCACGAGCAGGGGTGAGGCCATGAAGCCGACGGTCTCCGGTAGTTTCCAAGCGACATGGGTATCAGTGACGTTGCCTCGGCCGTCTACCCGAATGCTCCATAGCTGAGCCCGGCCGGCAAACACTCCCGTGCTGAGATACACCAATCCATCGCCGTAGACGGGACGAGGCGCCACAGTCTCTCCCTTCCCGTTATCCACGCGCCAGATTTCATTACCCGTCTCGGGTTCATAAGAAACGAACCATTGCGCTCCGGGCACGACCATCTGGACCTTGCCGGCGGCCTCGAATATCAGGGGCGTGGAAAAGGATTTGCGAAAGATCGGGACGGGAGTCTTGAACGGGGGACGATCGCTCTTCCAAACGGTTTTGCCGGTCTGTTTGTCCAGCGCGGTAATATACTGCTGATCGGTTCCGTCCCGGACCAGGATAAGAAGATTTTTATAAAGCGCCGGCGAACTGCCAGGTCCCTGGCGATGATCCACGGGAAGCTGGCGTTTCCAGAGCACTTCACCCGTGTCCGCATCGAGACACGCGGTGCCGAAGGCGCCAAAATCGCAATACAGCCGTCCCGGCTCAACTATCGGAGTGGGCGTGGCGTAACTGTTAAGCAGGTTTACCGCGGCTGGTTTATCCGTCGGAAACAATTCCGTGTGGTAGAGCTGTTTGCCCGTGGCGCGGTCCAGGCAGATGACTCCGAACACGACCCGCTCGGCTTGCTGCATCCGGTCCGGTCCCTCGTCAAAAATCCGGATATTTGTCTCAGCCGCCGAGGTGAGCCAAATTCGTTCCCCCAGGAGAACGGGGGAAGATCGCCCCCGACCGGGTATGGGCGTCTTCCATTTCACATTTTGAGTCGGGCTCCAAGTCAGCGGGACATGGGTTGCAGAACATATACCATCTCCAGACGGTCCACGGAATTGCGGCCAATTAGCGACGGAGGACGCCTGATCACCGGACGTCTGGCTGTTTTGAGCCACGCAAAACGAGCTCAACAACAAGCTCACCAGCGCGAGTAATGGTAGTTTTGCCTTCATGGAGTGTTTAGAATTTCAGATTCCGACTTGAGATCGGTTGCTTTAATACTGTCGGGTTTATGCGCTGAACGCGATGCCGGCGGGGCAAGGTCGAACTGCGCGCGTATTCGGAAGCAGTCGAAATCCACCGAACCACCCGCCGATTGGGTCGCGAAGTTAAACAGGCCAAAGCGATAGCCCATGAAGTGCGGCAAAGTGTAGTTTAGTTTCAGTTCACTGCCGATCCGGTTCCAAGAGACGCCGTCGAGACTAAAGTAAAAACGCGCCGTGTCCGCACGGTCCTTAAAATCGCAGTCCGCCCGCAGATACACGGAGGTTTGGGCCAAGGGGACGGCTTGCACCTCGATGGGTGAGGTGGTCCTGCCATTGACCATTACAACAAAATGGGTGCCGCCGTGCCGCTTGACACCGACCAAGCCATAATGTTTCTGCAGCAAGGCCAAGCCGGCCCAGTCGCCATCCTTCATATTAGCCACGTCAATGAGAGTTGCGCCGGAACACTCTGGGCCAAAAGTCCGCTGGGTGAGCGTATTGCGGGCTTTGAGAAAATCGGCATCCACCCGGCCGGTAATCAACCGTAACCAGCCGGGGCGCTGGGTGAGCGACCAACATTTTAGATTCGGGTTGTGATTCCACTGCCACATTAACGGTAGCGCCGGATCACCCGGGCGGCGGTCGAATTCATCCGAGGCGACAATCCCGGGAATCAAGCCCTGGCTGGCGGGAAGATTCAACCGCTCCGGCGCCTTGCCGGCTACACCGAGTACCGGCCAGCCATCCTCCCACTTGACCGGTACGAGATAAGGCACGCGACCCACCGCGCCGTAATCGCGAAACAGATAGGCATACCAATCCCCTTGCGGCGTATCAATAAGCCCGCCGTGAGCCACGCCCCGATCTTGCAGGGCCACCCGCCCGGCATATGGACCGGTGATCCGATCCGCACGGTGTACAATCACCGTACGCATGCCCCCTTTCGGCCAAGTGATGTTAAACAGGTAATACTTGCCGTTGACCTTCCTCATTTGGGAGCCCTCGGCTGGCAGACCGATGTTAAGTCCGGCTAAGGCGCTGGCATTCGAGATGATTTCCTGATCCACGCCGCCGGATTTGAGCCCGGACAAATCCTCGTTCAACTCGGTTAACCGGATAATACCGTAGCCGTAGACCATATAAACACGCCCGTCGTCATCGAAAAACAAGGAGTGATCATGCAAGGCGGGGCAGAAGGACGTTTCCGTCCACCCACCTTTTTCAATATCCTGCGTGCGAAAAATATGCGTCTTACGGGTCGTGCTGGAGAACGTCGAAACATAATACGTACCTTGGTGATATCGCAGGCTACTAGCCCAGGAACCCGCGCCATACGCGTTCCGGCCGTTTTGCAGGCTCAACGCGTCGTTGTCACCAAGGCTGTCGTAGGCATAGTTAACGATTCGCCAGTTCACCAAGTCCGTGGATTTCATGATGGGCAGCCCTGGACTCATATGCATGGTCGTGCTGCTCATATAGTAATTCTCCCCCACGCGTATCATCGCCAGGTCGGGAACATCGGCCCAGAGGATGGGATTTTCCGCCCGTGTCGATGGCTCGGCGGCGAGTAGCGTCGTAACGGGGCCCAGGCAGGACGCCGCAATTAAGAGCAGGGACGGGGTCATTCCTGATAGTATTTGCAAAATTCAATTATTTAACTACGGACAAACAGGGACGCAACGAGGGGGGGATGGCCTATTCAAACTTCCAGTAATCCAAATTAAACAACGGCTTTTCACCACCGGTGAATTTCAGATACAAATCCTGCGCGCCCGTGGCGCCCGAGACCTCGCAGAACACTCCTTGCCATTGTTGCCAACCGCCGGTGTTTTCCACCTTGCACGCGCCGAGGCGTTTACCCTCCAAGCTGCCAAGGCGCAGTTCGATACTGCCACCTTGCTCCGCGCTGGCGACTCGGGCGAAAAACTTGCGGGCACCCTTGACCCCGAAGTCAACCCCCGCCACCTTCACCCAATCGCCATTGTCCAACTGGGTCAAATTCATCCCACCTTCCCGGCAAGGTTCCGTTTTAACGCCGTATTGGGCGTTAAACGTTTCACCTTCAACCCGGACAAATGGATTCACATGTCCGATTGGGACCACGCCGTTGGTGGTGTATTGCACCTTCTGAATGGAACCATCGCCGTTGAAACTGAATTCTTCGACGGCCAAATTTCGGCGGAAGCCGGTGGGAATGCCCGCCTGTTTGGCGACGCTACGGTTGTGGTAAACGTGATACCACCGGCCTTTGAACTGAAACTGGGCGGCGTGGTTATTGTTATTGTTTATCGGCGGTTGCTCCGCCACGGCGCCCCGGTAGACGAAACCGTTCGTCGGATTGTCACTCGTCTGGTAATCGATGCGCATCCGCGCCTTCGGCGTCGTGGAATAGGAGAAATAGTAAACCCCATCGCGCTTGAAGACCCAGGCGGCTTCGAAGAAATTGGTGGCGTTCATTTTCATCACCTCCCCGTCGAGGCTGATCATATCGCGCTTAAGCCGGACGACCCGCACGTTGTCATCGCCATTGCCGCCAAAATAAAGGTAAGCCTGGCCGTCGTCATCAAGGTAAGCTGCCGGATCGAAGAGCCACATGTTTTTAGCCGGTAAAACGCCGGGCGTCTGTGAATTGATCAAGCACTTGCCGAGGGGATCAGTGAAAGGACCGATGGGGCCGGGGCCCACCGCCACGCCAATGTCCGCGCCGCCATTGCCGAAATAGAGGAAGAATTTGCCATCGCGCTCAATCGCCGCGGGCGCCCAAGTCTTCTTCGCCCAGGAAGTGCTTTCGCTCGCGCGGAACACCGAGCCATGGTCGGTCCAATTCTTCATATCGGCGCTCGACACGCAGACGATGTTGGGTATGACATAGCCCCCTTCGACCGGGCTTTCGTCATCGTTGGAGCAATAAATATAAACAGCGTCCTTCGTGACGAGCGAAGAGGGGTCCGCCAAATAGCGATGCGACGCGATGGGATAGTCGGCCAGGAGCCGCGGAGCGAAGGCCGCGATGGAGGCAAGCCCCAGGATAAAAAGACCATGGTTTATCTTCATAAATAAGTAAGTCCACAACCACGACGGCTACTCCTTCACCGCCAAAGGCAGCCTGGCCGCATTCCGCAAATTCCCGGTTATTTAAAAATGCGCTGGGCAAACAGCCATAAACTGTTTTTCCAATGGGTCGCGTCATGGCTGTTGCCGTCCACATGCCAGATGTGCGGCACGCCCTTTTCCTTGAGATACGCGTGCACGCCCTGGCTAATCCCGATCAAGCCATCCTTGTTCCCGCACGAAAGCCAGAGCAGTTTCAATTTTTCCTTCGCCGCCGCGGGATCGGGCAGCAGTTCGGCGGGGGATTTCGTATTGGGCGCCGAAGAAAAACCGCCGATCCAGCCAAAGGTATCGAGATGCGCCAGACCAAAGTTCAACGATTGACCGCCCCCCATCGAAAGTCCGGCCAGAGCGCGGTTCTCGCGATTGGTGTAGGCGCTATAGCGCGATTGAATCGTGGGAATGACATCATCTAGGAGGTCGCGCTCGAACGTCGTAAACGCGGGTGCGGCGGCGAAAATGTTGCCTTCGGCGCGGTCGTTCTTTTGGGCTCGTCCATTGGGCATCACGATGATCATAGGCGCGGCTTTTCCGTCGGCGATCAAGTTGTCCAGCAGGACGTCCGGCGTCGCAAATCGCTCCCATTCCGTTTCGTCCCCACCGATGCCGTGCAACAAGTAGAGCACCGGATATTGTTTGTCGCGGGAGTAACCGGGCGGCGTATACACCTGCATTTTACGCTGGGTTCCGACGGTCTTGGAATCGTATTCGATCATCTCCAACTTGCCGTGGGGAATGTTATCCCGCCGGGTGTCGATGCCGATCGGCGGCTCGTCGAACGCGAGCTTGTCGTCGGGACCCAGCACAATATCGCGAGCGCGAGGCAGGCGCGGTTCCTGCGGCGCTTTGGCGTCGTTATTGGCCGCCGCTGGCGCGGGGGCATTCGTCACGACTCGCTTGGCTTTGAACTCCTCTTTGGCGAATTCACCCACTGCGCGCGTGAAAGCGATTTCGTTCGTACCCGCCTTGCCGGTGTAGCGAATGCGAATCTCGTTACCCTGAAAGTTAAGCAACTCGATGAAGCTCAATTGGTCTCCCGAGATTTTGCCCTCCTTCAGTTCGGCCTCGCGCTGACGGCCGTCCACTTCCGCCGTCGCTTTGCCAGTTAGCTTATCGCCCTCCGTTTGGAAGGTGAACAGATATTTCTGCACGCCAATCTGGGTGTCGAACTCCGCGCGCCATTGGCCGGAAACGTCCGCGGCATCCGCTACGATCCCGGGCAGAAAACCGCAAAGGGTCGCGAGCAGAAGCTTGAATATACGCAGGGTAGCTTTCATAAGTTTTTGGCTGGGTTCACTGGTTTACTGATACTGGTTAAGTTAACTACTGGAAATTACTTTAGCTCATCCATCCCTTGTTCAAGGCGTAATACACCTCGTTATTACGCAGTTGCTGTTGGAAATCGCGAGGGGTCGTCCGCGCGTCGATGATCGCGATTTCGATGCCGGCAAGGGCGGCGAAATCTTCGAGCATCTCGGTCGTCACCGCCTGGCTGAAGCCGGTGTGATGGGCGCCGCCAGCATGAATCCAGGAGGCGGCCGCAATCTCCAGGCTTGGCTTGGGCGCCCAGATAGCGCGCGCGACGGGCAGTTTAGGCAGCGGTTGGGGCGCGGGCACGACTTCCACCTCATTAACCAGCAGGCGAAAGCGGTTGCCCATGTCCAGCAGGGAGGCATTGAGGGCGGGCCCCGGCGGGGTATCGAACACTAGACGGGCGGGGTCGGCTTTGCCGCCGATGCCGAGCGGGTGAACTTCAAGGGAAGGCTTGCCTTGGGCGATGGACGGACAAACTTCCAACATGTGCGCCCCCAGCACCAAACTACGTTGAGCGTCGAAATGATAGGTGTAATCCTCCATAAACGACGTGCCGCCCTTGAGTCCGGCGGCCATCACTTTCATGGCCCGCACGAGCGCGCAGGTCTTCCAGTCGCCTTCCGCCCCGAAACCGAAGCCATCGGCCATGAGCCGCTGGGCCGCTATGCCGGGCAATTGCGTCATGCGATGGAGATCCTCAAAAGTGTCGGTAAAACCCTTAAAGTCGCCCGCGGCGAGAAACGCGCGCAACCCCAACTCGATACGCGCGGCCTGCCCGAGCAATGCGCGCGCCTCCGGCAGTTTCGCCGTCGCCACGGAGAGGGTATAACTCGCTTCGTATGCGCTCACGAGCTTGCCCACCTCGGTCTCGGTCACTGCCTCGACAAACTTCACCAGATCGCCGATGCCATATCCATTCACGGAGTAACCGAACTGAATTTGGGCGGCGACTTTGTCCCCTTCGGTGACCGCCACCTCGCGCATGTTATCGCCGAAACGGCAGAATTTAGCTCCCTGCCAATCGTGCCAGGCCGCCGCGGCGCGGCACCAGGAGCCCAGTTGCTTCTGGACGCTCTGGTCCTGCCAGAAACCCACCACCACCTTGCGGGTAATACGCATCCGGCTCATGATGAAACCGTGCTCGCGATCGCCGTGCGCCGCCTGGTTGAGGTTCATGAAATCCATGTCGATGGCATGCCAGGGTATCTCGCGGTTATGTTGAGTATGAAGATGGGCAAGCGGCTTGTGGAGCAGCTTCAACCCATTAATCCACATCTTCGATGGAGAGAAGGTGTGGCACCAAGTAATCAAGCCTATGCAGGCCGGCGCCGAATTGGCCAGTTGGCATATTTCAGTAACTTCCCGGGGCGTTTTGACGATCGGCTTAAACACCACGCGGACGGGAATAGCCAAGGAATCATTCAGGGCTTGGGCAATTTCTTGGGAATTGGCGGCCACCTGCTTCAGGGTTTCCGGGCCATACAAATGCTGGCTCCCCGTGACAAACCAGACTTCAAACTGTTTCAGATTCAGCATAAAGAGTCTCTATTCTTCGATAACCTGCTCATGGATTTCGGCTATCGTCCATTCCAGTGATACGTTTGGCCCTTGGTCAGTTCCACAACCTGGGTCGCGGAGCCGTAACGCAAGCGAGTTGCACCGCCGTTGAGCGAATGAATCGTCGCTTCGGCCAACTGACCGTCCTTCCACTTCACGTCCACCTCGAAGCCGCCGCGCGCCCGCAATCCTTTCACGCTGCCGCCGGGCCACGCCTTGGGCAACGCGGGCAGCAACTCTATCTCGCCAACGCGGCTTTGCAGCAGCATCTCCGCGATACTCGCCGCGCCGCCAAAATTCCCGTCGATTTGAAATGGCGGATGGGCATCGAACATGTTCGGATAAGTGAGTTCGGGGCTAAGCAGGTATTTCAAAATCAGAAAAGCGTGGTCGCCATCCCCCAAATGCGTCCACAGGCCGAGGCGCCAGGCGGTCGCCCAGCCAGTGGCCTTATCCCCGCGGATTTCCAGCGACTTTTTGACGGCCGCCGCCAATTCCGGAGTGCCGCGTAGCGTGATATCGCGGCCCGGATACAAGCCGTACAAGTGCGAGACGTGGCGGTGATGGCGCTCGCCAGCCTGCATATCCCAATCCTCCAGCCATTCCTGCAATTGCCCCGCGCCGCCAATCTGGTTCGGCGCCAGGCGCGCGCGCGTCTCGGCAAGCTGATTCTGAAACTCTTTATCCACCCCGAGCGTTTCCGCCGCTTGGCGCGTGTGGGCGAACAAGTCGCGCAGGATTTGCATGTCCATCGTCGGCCCGGCGCAGACCGCCGCGCCATACGGATGGCCGTTCTCCGGCGAAATCGACGGATTGGTGACCAGCCATTTGTGCTTCGGCTCTTCCCGCAACGTGTCGAGGAAGAATTCCGCCGCGCCCTTGAGCACGGGGTATATCCGTCGCAAATCCCCCGGATCACCGCCGAATTCATAGCGATCCCACAGGTGCAGGCACAGCCACGCGCCGCCCAACGGCCACATGCCCCAGTTCGGCCCGTCAATCGGCGCCGTGGCCCGCCAGAGATCGGTGTTGTGATGCGCCACCCAACCGCGCGCGCCATACATGGTCTGCGCGGTGCGAGCGCCGGTGATGGCCAAGTCGTTCACCAGGGCGATCAACGGTTCGACACACTCGGCCAAATTGCCCGATTCGGCGGGCCAATAATTCATCTCCGTGTTGATGTTGATGGTGTATTTGCTTTGCCACGGAGGATTCATGCTCGCATTCCACAGGCCCTGAAGCGTTGCCGCCTGCCCACCGGGCCGCGAACAACTGATGAGCAGATAGCGGCCAAACTGGTAGTAGAGCGCCGCCAGTTGCGGGTCGCTGCCGGTCGCGAATTGCCGGATGCGCGCATCCGTCGGCAATTTCATGGCGTCGCTCTGACCAAGATCAATCGCCACGCGACGGAAAAGCGCCTGATAATCCGCGATGTGCGCCGCTCGCAATTCGGTGAAAGATTTACTGCTGGCGGTCGCCAGACGCGGCCGCACGAGGCTTTCGGGATCGCCGCTAACATCATCGAACTTCCGATAGCTCGTGGCGGCGGCGATGAGCAGGATGGCCTCGTCGGCGCCCGCAACGGAAATGCTCTCGGCCTCAACCCCGGTCTTGCCTCCCTTGGCAATGATCTTAACCTCGCATCGATACTTGAGTTGGCCCTTAACGCCACTCGCGTCGCCCCCCATTCCCCGCATGACCAGCGTATCGTTACCCTCGGTTTCCACCGTGGCCTTCATGGGCGTCTTCAAGCTGGCGGAAAAAGCTACGCTCCCCGGTTTGTCGGCCGTAAGCCGCAGAACGATTAGCTGGCCCGGCGCGCTGCTGAATATTTCCCGCGTGTAACGCACGCCGCCGATGGTATAGCCAACGGTGGCGGTGGCGGAGTCGAGGTCCAATTCGCGGCGATAATCCCCAAAATTCGTAGCGCCTGGAAACGTGAGCAGTAGATCGCCGATGGTTTGGTACGGCATTTGAGTGAGGGGCTTCGCCATGACCTTGGCGCTAATCAGTTTGGCCGCCTCGTCGTATTTACCGTCGGTGACCCATTGCCGCACTTGCGGCAGCGCGTCCTTGGCCGTGGGATTCACGGGATCGTAAGGCCCGCCAGCCCACAAAGTCCCTTCGTTGAGTTGGAGGCGCTCCTGCGCGGGGTGACCGAAGATCATGGCGCTCAAACGGCCGTTACCGACCGGTAGCGCCTCCTCCCACTTTACCGCCGGCTTGTCATACCAGAGTATAAAGGGATTGCCGACAGCGGGCTCGGCCAACATCTTGGCGGCTAAAAAGACCCCGCAGGCGGTGAACAAAAAACATTTCAGAGATTTGGACAGGTGCTTCATTGCGATTGTTTATTCATCTGGTTTACCCGCGATATAAAGCTCGTGGATTTGCGCATCCGTGAAAGCGCGGTTAAAAAGCGCAAATTCATCCAGCGAGCCACTAAAATTACGAATAAGCGAAGGCTCGGGGTCCGGACTGCCTTGCCTATTCCAGTTACCCAACTCAGCCGGGCCAAGCCGAAAAGGCGGACCTGGTTTTAACGCATGCCGGGACACGGGACTGCCATTGACGTAGTGCGTGACTTGCCTGGTTTTGCCATCAAGAACGACAGCCAAATGCAGCCACATTCCAAACAAATCGAGTGTCAACACGGGCGGACTGGCTAAAATCTGATAGTTGCCATAACCCTGGCCAAAAACCGTTAGCCCCAGAACCCCATCGTTGCGAATGAGCCAGTGAATCGTTCCGGGCTCGAGACCATCGGACATAAAGAGCGAGTTAAACTCCCGGTCCAGCCCCTTGACGCGCACCCAAGCCGACAGGGTCAAGGAATCGTATTTGCCAGGCGCGACTAACGGCACGCGGTCGTTAACGCTTTGAAATTCCAGGGCCGGTTTCTCTTGCCATCGGCCGGCCGCCCGCTGGCAGCCGACAATCGTCACCTCCTCCACCGACCGGTTAATCTCGGCGGCGTTGCGTAGCGTCCATTCCGCACCGGTGTAATCCTCGAAGTCCAAATGCACCACCAGCGATGGGTCCTGGTTGAGGCGCAAATTCGTGAGTCGCCATTGATCGTAGCGAATAGCTTCGGAGGCCAGGGATCGTTGCTGCAATTGGAACATGGGCGCAAAAGCCGTCGCGCTAGCCGCCATCAGCCGCAGGGGAGCGCTCACCTCCGCGCTGACCCCCTGCCCTTCGGCCAGCGATTGTTTGGGCGCGCCGCCGGACAGCACCTCCACTCGCCCCTTGAAAACATGCACCTCCGTGCGTTTAGGAGAGGCATCGATCCCGAACGCGGTCCCCAGATCCAGCACCTTGAGCTGGTCGGTTTTCAGGCGGAACCCGCGCGCGGGTTGCGGCACCTCCGCCAGTAACCGCCCCGTGGGACAAACGGCCTCGTTCGGCGACACCAGGCGCAATTCCGCCGGGCCTTCGATCACCACTCGCGCGCCGCTATAAAACACCACTTGCGCCATGCCCGATTTCAATCGGAGCCAGCCTGGTTCAAGCGCGCCGCCTTCCCGCGGTGGCTTCGTGCCCGGGCCCCAACTCGCGTCCACAGCGCGCGCCAACATGGCGACGGCGGTGCTCGTGGCGTCCTTGGCGGCGGGACGCTGGAACCAAAAGGCGAAGCCAAGCGTAAGAACCACCAGACAACTCCCCAACGCTGCCAGGCGAGGCCACCAGCGATCAAACCAAGCACGCTGATTCGTTTCACCCATCCCGCGCGGCCGGGGTCGGGACGAATCTGACAATGCCGCCAGGTGCATGCCAGCCGCTCGCTGGACTTGACCATGGACAGCCTGACGAATTTGTTGCTCGAATAGATTCGCCTCCACGAAAGCCCGCATATTGTCGGGGTGCGCCTTCAGCCAAGCAGCCAATTCAGCCCGGTCGGCGTCCACCAACTCGTCATCCAGGAAAGCGGCGACCAGTTTCCGCGGATCGCTCACGCCGACCGCCTTTCCGGTTGTGTTTCCCGCTCGATACAAGCACGGAGCTGTTCGCGGATGCGTTGCAGCGCGACCCGCACCGCGGCGCTTTTCGAACCCAGCATACCGGCGATCTCCTCGGATTTAAGCCCCTCGAAATAGCGCCAGCGCACCATCTGCCTCGGTCGCGCTTGCAAACGCTCCAAGCAGACCTCCAAGGCGGTGGATTGCTCGCTGGCGGCAGGGGCGGCCTCCGCCCAGATCTCCGTAAACTTGTCTAACAACTCCGTGTCGAACGTGATAAAACTCCGCGCTCCGTCTCGGTGAAACCCGAGCACCTGATATTTCGCCACCCCCAGAGCCCACCCCAAAAACGGACGCTCGCCGTCATATTCACCAAACCGCCGAAACAAGACCAAAGCCGTCTCCTGCACCAAGTCCTTAGCCATAGCCGAATCCCGCACCGCGGCATGGAGATAGTTCACCACCGCCGGTTGGGCGTCCGTCCAGAGCCGCATGAAACGCTCTTGTTCCTCTTCGCTGATCATGGTCACAGTATATTTCCACAACCGGCCTCAATTGTAACATAGAAATTCGCGAGTCACAGTGGCTGCGGAAAGGGCCTGTGGGGTCCGCTTTCAAGTTGATCCCGCATGCGAAAGCTGGAGCCTTCGCTAACAATCACTTCGGCATGCCGCAACGGTAAACGACGAGTAAAAAGTACGATCGCTTCATGAACCATGAAGGATGAAGGATGTATCCGATTGGGAACCGTGGAGTAAGGTACGGAGGTGGGAATTGGTGGAAGGAGTGAGCCGGCGGCAGATCCTGCGAGAGACCGGACTGCACTGGAAGTCGTTAAAGAAGATACTAAATAACAGCCAGCCAACGGATTAGCGGCGGTAGGAGCCCTCCTTGGAAGAAGCTCAAACCTCATCGGGGGCGGATTAACCTGATTCTTAAAGCGGATCAGGAATTGCCGCGCAACCAGCGGCACTCGGCTAAACGGACGTGGGAACGATTAAGGAAGGAAGGTTTGGGCGCGATGGTGCGCGATGATGAAGGAGGAAGTTAACCCAACGCTGGCAGGAGGTTTGGTGTCGTTGGCGCATTGACCCGGGAAGGTTTAGGAGATTTCGGCTATGCGCTGGCCATGTCTGGCGTTTACGCAGAGTCTACGGCTTTAATTGTCGGCGACCCAAAACGCCGTGCATTCAAACGCAACGAGTAAGCCATCCGCCGCTGGAAGCGGGGGCAGTGGCCCTTGGTAAAAAAGCGAGCCACGCAGGCCGGCTCATTGTCCTCGTCTACGAAAGCGGCTTAAGCACCCCACCAACAAGGGGACACACCTGGATACCGCAGGGGTCAGATCCCGTAGTTGCCGAAAACCATCAGCTGAAAAAGCCTGTCGACCGTTGGTGGAATGCCCCTCTGGCACTGCTATTTCCAAATCCACCCTAACTGCATCAATGGCACCCAGGTCATTGAGTTTCCGCAACACCTTCAGCGCCACCTGCCTGGCAATCTGCTAATTCTTTGGGCCGAGGCAACCATTCGCCGCAATAAGCAGGTGGCAATTACGTGGCCGGCACCCAGGATCGAATCAAGGTAGCGGATTTGCCAACTTATATGGCGGAAATCAAGCTAAGGGAATACCTGTAGACGTGGGGGGTATCTTAAGACGCCTGAGATCGCCAACCGGATCGTCAGCCAAGCTTAGAATTAAGCTTTCAAACCACCGCAACGCTTCGCCGCAAGCGTCGCGGACGATCCCGTGTCGCGGCATGCCACACCCAAGCCAAATTGTGGTCTTAACGTCACAATATTATACGAGACTCAATAAGGCATGTTCATGCCATTGTTTATACCATTCCACAAAGCGACGAACCCCTTCCTCGATCGACGTACTCGGCTGAAAATCAAAATCTTTACTTAAGCCTTCCACGTCCGCGAATGTGGCCGGCACATCACCTGGTTGCATCGGCAAAAATCGTTTAATGGCCGGTTTACCTAAAGCTTGTTCTAAGCAACTGATTAGGTGAAGCAATTCGACCGGGTGACTGTTACCTAGGTTATATACTTTAAAAGGAGCTTGGCTTGATCCAGGATCCGGAAAATCTCCGTTCCACTGCTGGTTACCCGCTGGAATGCGATTCATCACGCGAACCAAACCCTCTACAATGTCGTCGACATACGTAAAATCCCGACGCATGTGTCCATGGTTGAAGACCTGAATGGGTTCTTCCGCCAAAATCGCCTTGGCAAAGAGATACATGGCCATATCCGGCCGGCCCCAAGGCCCATAAACCGTGAAAAAACGCAAACCGGTTGTCGGTAACCCATACAAATGGCTGTAGGTATGAGCCATGAGTTCATTGGCCTTTTTTGTGGCGGCATACAGACTTAAAGGATGGTCAACATTTTGATTAACAGAAAATGGCATTTTCGTGTTGGCCCCATAGACAGAACTCGAAGAAGCGTAAACTAAATGTGGAGTATGGTATCGGCGACACGCTTCTAGAACATTCAAGAAACCACATATGTTACTTTCAACATAAGCATGAGGGTTACTCATGGAATAACGAACCCCGGCTTGAGCCGCAAGATTCACCACTCGCTTCGGCCGATAATCGCCTATCAAGCTGGATATCGTTTCACGATCCACGAGATCCACTTTATGGAAATGGAAGCGATTCTGTGTTTGCAGCCGGGCCAACCTTGCTTCTTTCAGGGTGACATCGTAATAGTTATTTAAATTATCCAAGCCGACCACTTCGCAGCCTTCTTTGAGTAGCCGTTGGCATAGATGATAACCAATGAAACCAGCCGCGCCAGTGATCAATATCATATATATACCTGCAAATTACGAATAGTATGAGGTTTGAACGATATGCTTTGAAGAGCGCATCCCCTCGGTTGAATGCGCTTAATCATTTCCATAAATACTCGATAATAATTGGCGTCGGAGTATTTAGTTAAAAGGGTAATCAGGGAATATCTCGCTATTCCGTGACCCGCATCAGCGGAACCGAAAAACTGCGAAGGACTGCCGTAAGACAACAATTCCGTTGGAAAGATACGGTTTTAAAGGCCACCGGCTACTCTTCCTACCAGGCATGATCCGAAGTGTTTTGACTGTCTCCGGTTTAAAGCGCGGACCTACGGACGCGCGATAAACGATTTCTCACTCCAGGGATTGCGCTTGTTCGAATAGTTTGCGCTCCTCCGGCAAGAGGATGGTTCTAAAGGAAATATCCCAGTACTTCTTAGCCCGGTCTCCAGACCCCGCGCCTTTGAGGATGACGGCATAGTACCCCGAGACAGCGGGAATTTCAAGGTCCGCAGCCTTAAGCGCGTCCATGATTGTCAGAGCCTCGTGTTTTTTGTCCTGCAGATACAATGAAAAGGCATAGGTGGCGGCATAATAGGGGTTCGCCGGGTTGGCCTTATAAATCTCTTGCGCGAGATCGTTCGGTCGCTGCTCCATGGCTTGCAGTAAAAGCGCGGTCGTCGCTAAATCATTCTTAGCGTCGGCATCCTCCGGGCTGTTGGCGAGCCGTTGGCTGGAAAGTTTCATCAGGGAACGCGTCTGACCGCTGGTGTAGAGTTTTCTAGCCAGGCTGCGGAAGGCCCACTTCTCCGCCGGATAACGATTGACGATTGCCCATAGAATGTCTTCGGTCTCGGTGGACCGATTCCAAAGTGTCGCTAACTGAAGGAGCGCCACCAGACGCTCGCGCCGACCTTCGACGGACTGCATGGCGCGCCCCCATTCGGTTTTCGCCGCCGCCGCCATCCCCAATTGCCGCAACGAAAGAGAACGATAGGCAAGACGAAAAAACTCAAGTTCGCCCCAGTTTTGCGCTTCGATGGAATCCTTGAGTTGGGTCCATTGCTGGAGTTCGGCATGGCATCCAACCAAGAGTAGAGCCACCGGTTGATTGGTCCGCGTCGAGACCGGCAAGCTGGATAACCAATTCAAGGCATTGGAAGCAAGGCCCGCTGATAATTGCCAGGAGGCCAGATCGTGCAAGCTGGAGGAACTATTTGTCGCTTCCTCCTGAAGTCCGGCCAGGAAGGAGTCGAATTCAGGCCTGTGCGCGAAACGGAGGACATTGAGTCTTAACATTCGATCTTGGAATAAGGAATCGGCATTTAGCAGAAGTTCCTGTGACAAAGTCAGCGCGACATTGGTTTGGCCCGACCGGATTGCATCCGCGGTGAGCTCTCGCAACGCGTCACACCGGACTGCGGGGATGGTGCGCAACTGTTCGAGCGAACGCCGGGCCTGGGCCACAATCTGGGGATCGGTATGACGCAGTCTCACAAGATCCAAGTTCAGTTGGAAAGTCGAATCCTGAGGCGCCAACCGGACCGCCTCGACGAAGTTGGTTTCGGCCTCATCAAATCGCTGGCGGGCCAACGCCACCGTGCCCGCTAAGTTCCGGTAGCCGGCGGTATTTCGCCCGGCTTGATCCGCGCCTTTCAGAGCGTTTTCGGCAGTTTCAATATCATTGAGCATGAGTGCCGTCTTGACCAGGGCAAGTCGATCTCGAAGCGACTCGGGGTGAAGCTTCACGATCCGCTGCCGCAAAGCCAGGGCATCGGGCGACCGGCCCGATTCAGCTAATCCGGCCATCAGCCGGCAGGCTACAACATCGTCCGACTTAGCCTGCAGCGCCCGCTGTAATACCAGAAGGGCGTTGGTATAATCCGCCCGGGAAATAAAGGTCTCGGCTTGGCTCAGAAAGTGCCGCTGGCGAAACCCTCGATAAGACTGGTATCCCAGTACGCCGCCAATACCCAACAGCCCCAAAAGAAACGTGGTAATCAGTATTTTTCGCATGTGGTCCTAAGGCTTAAAAACGCGGGCATGCTCCGGGTCCAACAGCGCAATGCCCAATCGAACCTAGCTGCAAGCGCAACTCGAATTTCCGTCCTCCATTCTGAATGATCACGGTATGCTATCTTCGTTCTGCTTGATGCGTGACGAACCCGTTTGCGCGGGAGGAATCGCAAACTACCTGTTCAGATTAGTCCAAGGGGGGAAAATGGGATCGGAACAGAAGTATAACCCTCCTTCCGAATCACGATCCACGGGACGCATCTCCGGAAAGACGCTGGGGAACGTGCTTCGGGCTGATCTGCCGTTGCTGGGTTTCAGCGTGTTCCAGCGCGCGCATCAACTCCAAGATGCGATGGTTGGCCGCCTCGCAGACATCGCCGAACACTCTTCTCTTCTCCATGATCAGCTCTTCCTGAGAAGGATCAACCGGAATGCTCGCCTCGACCTCCAGCCCCGTATCACTGAAAAGGTATCGGTCTAGCCGCAGATTGTCCTTTCCCAGGCTCGTGAACGGTTCATTTTCGCGGGGCCACTCATATTTGAGTCTCATCCCGAGGGAATTCGCTGGCATTTGAATGCGCAATCCCGAGTTTCCAAACTCCACCACGGTTGCTTTCAAAAGATCGACCACCGCTTCGCGAGTGTCCGCCAAGCCCATCTTGGCTTTGATCATTTCGGAGAAATGGAAGACGGATCGAAACTCATTTCGCTCTCGAGACACGCCGGCGGATCTCAAGACGTTGAAATAGCCCAGGTAATAAAAACTCGCCGCCGCCAGAACGCACACCAGGACGGTTCCCAACAAGATCAGTGGCCGATCTTGCTGAGCGATCGCGAAAGACCAAAGACAGAAAGTGACGCATACCAAATAGAGCGTTAAACAAACCCGGGAATGATCCAAGCCCCGGCGCAGCAACCGATGGTGAATGTGACTCGCATCTCCGGCAAACACCGGCTTTCCCCGCAAGGCCCGGCGGGCCATTGAAAGCAAGGTGTCGGCAATGGGATAGCCCAGCAAGGCAACCGAAAACAACAGAGAGGACCCCAATTGCTCCTTCACGCTGCCAAAAGTGGCGCTCACCGCTAAAGTGGTGCCCAGGAAGAGGCTGCCCGAATCTCCAAGAAATATCTTGGCGGGACTGAAGTTGCACTGCAAGAAGCCCAGACATGCTCCAGCCAGAGAACACATCGTCACGGCCAAAAAGGGATTACCTTGGTAGAGCGACAGAATTGCCAGCGAGACTGCAATGAGATAGGCAACGCCACTCGCCAGGCCGTCGATCCCATCAATTAGATTCAACGCATTGGTCACCCCAACAATCCAGAGCACCGAGATGACAAAGCCGAACCATCCCAGTTGGATTTGCCCCAAAAAGGGAACGTTGATTTTGTCGAAACAAACGCCCGCATATACCAGGGCGATAGCCAAGGGGAGTTGTAACGCGAATTTAAGCCGGGCGCTTAAGCCACGGATGTCATCAACGGCCCCCACCACCAGCATGCCCAGACCGCCCAGGAAAATAAGCCGTAATTTCCACCCGGCGGCAATGACGTTGCGCGTAACATCATTATCAATGGCGAGCAATACCGCCAATGGCGTCCACATTCCCAGAAAGAGGGCAATGCCTCCAAGCCGAGGCATGGCGCGCGAATGGATCTTGCGATTCACAGGCCGGTCCACCGCGCCCAGCTTGAGCGCGAGCCGGATGATCGCCGGCGTCAATTGCCAGGCAATAATGAACCCTAACCCGAAACACACTAAGTAAGCATAGAAAGACATGGATCTAATATCGAGGCCGATGGGCCGGTGGCTTAAAGGGAAATGATCAACGAAATATCCTTTGGTCATCAACGCGAATACCGCGCGCATGGACACCCCTCAGCCCATGAATAACCAGTGCAACTTGTCGCAGCTTTGGGATTGGAAGACGGGGGCTTCCGCGCCCCAGATCGGCTGCCCCCCCGCGATTATGGACCCTCAACGAAGGTTGTTAACGGACGGATTTGGATCATATGCTCTAACCGGCGGCGAACGGCGACTTGAGCATCTTCCGGATTGGCGAACCCGCTGACGGCAATTTCAAGAACTTCGCAGCCAACATCCTTAGCCGGCATCCAAGCGCCACGGAGAACATCGAAAATCTCCGATTGATTCGGCGACAAACTGTTGGACCGCGATTCGGATACCCAACGAAAGACGTAGAGCAGCGAACCATTCTTCGCGAAGGTGTAGCATCGAATTGGTAAACGCAAACCATTTACCGTCAACTGAATGGAGCCAGAAGCCGAGAGCATTTCAAAGCCCGCCGCCGGCAGACAAACCTCGGGTAAATGCCTGGAGGCGAACAATCGGCTGTAACGGCCGGGAAACCACTCGATCAAGAACACCTGCCATTGGCTCCCATCGTTCTCCGACCAAACGCCTTGTTGCGCTCGATCGCAGCCCAGTATTCGATGGCTGAGCGCGTCAATTGGCTGGAGCACAAGGCTGGGATTTTCTTTAGGCCATTGGATTGTCCATTCCGCTTGTTCGCGGTGATCAAACTGCCTGGCGTATGACCAAGACCGGGCGCCAATCTCCACACCCAACAGCCAAACGAGCAGCCCCCAGGAAATGTAGTGGAACCGACGAACGCGCCGAGGGGCCGGTGGAGACACGGCCGTATCGACGCGGTCCAAGTTAAGGCAGGCCGACTCGCTCACCTCAACGGAGCGGTGGCTAGCGGGTTGATCCGGTGATTTCGAAACAACCGCATTCTCGACGTTTCCCCTATGCGTATCGCGTTTGCCACTTCCGATCTTCAGCCCATATCCCATACCCAGGAGCGCGAAAAACGAAGTAACGGTAATAGCGATCCCGGTTCCATCGTGCCAATGCGCAACCGCAGCCACCCCCTCCTTCGCAGCCACCCACAAGAGAATCAGTGTTCGGATTATGTTGAACGCGGTGACCGTCAGGAGTGCCGCCATCAACAAGCCAACGCGTCGCCAAATAGTAAGGCGTAACAACTCGCCCACCAACCAGGAGAACATTAGGCCCGACTGGCACGACCTAATACCGCTGCACGCATCATTCACCCCGACCACCCCGGTGCTGATCTCAATGGTCCGACCGTGGACGACGGCCGGAATCCCCATCCAGTTTAGCAGTTCGGCCGTCACACTGGCATCGACCGTCGCCAAGCCTTGGATGACATAATGTTCCACTGCCGACGGCCATGGCACCGCCGCCAGAATAAAACACACGGGGAACCATAATTGTCGAACCCAGCCGCTGCCACGCGCCAGATAAATGGCGACCAGGGTGAGTCCAACGGCCTCCAGTGTCAGCAGCCAATCAACCGCGCGAAAATTCGGCAACTCCTCTTGCACTATCCGAGTCGGCAGATAGAGCAGAGCGCAGAGAACAAAAACCGCCGTGCAGAAAGCCACATTCAAGGAGCCCATGACAGGATGGCGCATCCAGAGGACAAGGGCGGCGGACTTGCGAGCGCCGGGCTCCCGACCGTCCACCGTCGAATAATCATGGGCTCCTTGGTAGGTCTGGATTTCCGTGCTGGCCCCCAGTCCTGAGTCCCCCGATCTCAGTCCTCTCGTTCGTTGCCAGAAGAGCGCCAAAGAGATCACGAGCACGGACCAGCCATACGCGTATTCCTCATAGACGTACCAGCGACCGCCGAGCTGCCAAAGCAACACGCTCCAAACGATAACAAATGGCAATGCAGTCAGCACCCCACCCCATAGGCTTTCGGAGGAAATGAAGCGGGGCGACACATCCGGGCAAGACACCCAAGACACGGGTGCCTGCCGAGGTTCGCCATGGAATAGGCGCGCGCGCCGGAAGCGCGACCGCAACCAATGTTGAATTCTCAGACCCATCCGCGCAAGTAATACCACAAGTATCCCAACTCTTCCTCCAACCAGAGCCGCATCATCACCAGCGAACTCGTGTGAGGAATCCAATTCACCTTCGGGTTCCCGGCCAGCCTATCCGTAGCGCGAAAATCGCAACCCACTGGAGTCACCTCCAAGCCCGCCTTTTGGAAAGCGGCGACGGCTCGCCGCAAATGCGACGCCGAACTGACCAGCAACACGCGCCGCCAAGAGTTTTTCCTGGCTAAATCCGTGAACAAGACCGCCTCCTCGTGGGTATTAGCGGCCGCGCCGATTGAGTAAACAGGCACCGACGTCACCCCCCACGCGGAAACGAATCCCCTGGCCAGTTCGCCTTCGAGGATACCGTTTTGATCGCGGGAAACGCCCCCGCTCAATACCAACGCACGCGCTTTCCCCGTCCGGGCCAATTCCACGCCAGTGAGTAAACGATCAAAAGATTCTCCCGCCTCAAACCGCAGGCGACTGCCGGAAAATGGCTTCAGGTACCCGCCCAGAACCAACACGGCATCGGCGGTTGGCAAGGAAACATCGGGACGCGCCAAGTAGGGACGTTCCCAGTTCGCCACTAGCCGATCCGGGATGGCCGCCGCTTGCCACAAACTGCCCGCCAACGCCAGGCAAAGAAGAACGAACGCCGGCTTGCCTCGGCGATAAACCAACAGGACCGCCGACGCCAGGACCAGTAATATCCACCCCAACGCCAAAGTATCCGCGGGCACTTTGATTGATATGTCCGAGAACATGAGAGAGTTCTAGCGCAAGAGTAAAAACCGGAGATAAGCGAGCGGTTCGCTCTTCCATAATGGAGAGGCAAGACTGAAACCGCACATCCGTTTTTATTTCCCCGCGCTCGCGCAATAGGTTCATTCCGTTCTCCGGCAGGCTTTGCCAAAAACCAGGTGAACAGCCGCGGACTCACCGTTTAGCCTAGTTTTCACAAGGTAGTGACAGCATCAGTTACTCGCAACAGGAGACCCAACAGCAGTGAATGCGTGGCGCGTCAGGCTCCGCTAGGCGGATGAACCGCGCGGGGAATCTTCATTGGAGGCGCCCCTCGCCAATCCTCGGCTGTGGTAACGGGCTATCGCCGGCACTCGACAACGGCGATTGCCCGTCACCAGCGGGGGTAAACTGGCGTTTGACGCGCCAGGGCGCCGGCCCCAAGCGGACCGTCCGCTGGAGCGCCAGCAAGTAATCATCCGCCAAACGCTCCCGGTCATAGTGCTTCATGACAAATGCCCGGCCGCGTTCACCCATTCGTGCTCCCAGCGCGGGATCGGCTTGGAACCGCGCGATGGCACTGATGAGAGCGTCTTCATTTTCGGGCTCAATGCAAATGCCGCCTCCACTTCCGTTAATAAATTTCTCGGCAAACCCCTGAACTCCTAAGATGACCGGCCGCCCCAGAGCCAAGGCCTCGAAAATCTTGGACGGCATCACGGTTCTGAAGATCGGTTGTTTTTTCAAGTGCACGAGACACGCGTCACTTGCGGCGAGGAAGTCCGCGATCGACTCTTTGGGCTGAAGCCCGGTAAAAACCACGTTGCGAATCCCCCGGTCAGCCGCCGCTTGGCGTAGTTCCCGTAACGCTGCGCCGTCTCCCACGATCAGGAATCGGACATTGGCTTGGCTCCGAGTTTGGAGTTTTTCGGCCGCGCGTAAAACGACCTCAAGCCCCGAAGCCATTCCCACCGTACCAATATAAGAGCAAACGAAGGCGCCATTCAATCCATAGCGCTCCCGTATGCTTTCCGAAGGTGGGCGCGGCGTGAACAAGTCTCGATCGACACCGTTCGGGATGACGCTGATTTTGTCGGCGGGAACCAGCCGCTCCAACAATTTCGAGCGGTAGCTTTCCCCAACGGTAACGATATGAGAAGCGCCTAAGTACAAACGCCGTTCCAACCAACTCAAATACCGCAAGACAATCCGATTGCTTAGGGCGCCAACAGCTTCAATGCTTTCCGGCCAGATGTCGCGAATCTCGAGCAAAAAGGGCAGCCGGCGCACCACGCCGAGCAGGGCGCCAGCCCAACCGCAAAAGAATTGCGGAGACGTGGCCACGACGATGTCCACTTTGCGGCAGGCGAGACCCGCGAGGAATCCGGAGATCATAAAGGACAAGTAGTTGAGCGTCCGTCGCCCGGCTCCTTTATTGGGCGCCAGGTAGGTCCATACTCGCAACACCTGGACGCCAAAATACTCTTCACGCTGAAGCAACCGGTTTCGGAAACCCGCATAGGGAACGCCATTGGGAACGTTGGGCACGCAGGTAATAACCGTCACTTGATAACCTAAGGCGACCCAACGGCGAGTTAAAGCGGACACCCTAGACGCCGGGGCATTGCCTTCCGGCGGGAAATAATGCGTCAAGAAGAGAATGTGCATATTGGAGGCTCCGCGAATTCTGGCAGGAAACGAATCTAGGTCTTACAATTAACGGCAAGCCTATCGGAGAGTCAAAACGGGCATGCGGCACATAAACCGATCCCTCCCGTCGGAGCGACGCGCGGGAGGAACCTGCGAACGATCGGGGGTTGTCAATAATACACCAGTTTGAAAAGGCACTTTTGGAAATAGGCTCGATTTCGACAGAAGATGCTATCGTTGTACCGGCGCCAACGAGTCAGCGTCCGCAAGAATACTTCCTGGCCCGTCAATCGGTACATGACCTCAAGCTGCACGAGATGAAGTTGGTGGTAAAACGGACTTGCCGGATTGCGTGCCCAAGTGGGTGCCAAATCGTAGGTAGACCAAAAGCCGCAGTCAAACTGGGCCATATGTTTCGAAAGGGTCTCAACGCTTCGACGCCACAACTCATCGGCTTGGTCGCTGCCGGTACTTTTCCGGTAATCGTACACGCCCCAGAGCGCCCACATAAATCCGTTTAAAATGTGGGTAGCCGGCTCCGTGATATACTCCTCAATCCACCAGTCACCTTGTTGATCGATCAGTAAGGTTCCCCCCTCGGCAATCGGCACCGTGAGAGCATGGAAAGCCTGGGTAGCCGCCTGAAGAAAACTCGCGTCCCCCGTAACCTCGAACGCCCTAAGCAATAAGGAGATCCCTTGGCCTTGGGCCAACCCGGAATACCAAGGTCCCTTCAGAATTCGGAAGTATTCCCAGTCAAAGTGGTGCATCCAAACCGAACAACCGCCAGCATTGACTTCGAGGTGGGTGACAAGCCACTTCGCAACCGTCGCCATACGTCCCGCCCAGACCGGGTCGCCTGTGTCCTTGAACCGGTTGAAACAACCCAATCCGTACTGAGCAATGGCAATTGGATTGTACTGTTTTCCCAGCGCACCACGATAATCCAACAAGGGGATACCTTGTTCGTCAGCGGGTCCCGCATACGCCGCCTTTTGACGAAACGTCATGTAGTATTGATTGCCAACCTTGTCAAACGCCTTCTCGTTGAGAGTGGGACGCTCATGCCAGAAGCTCAATTGACTCGCGCCCGCGCCGAAATAGGCCTGAAACACGCGCCGTAGATAAGATAACCCGTGCATTCTTCCTTAGCGTTACGAAAACAAAATCAAACCGCTGGCGTGACTCCCAAGATTGGCCGCCGCCAAGGGATAAGCGCCAATCGTCCCCTTTATCGGCCCGGGAAGGTTGGGCGCGGAATACTTTTTCTTTACTTCACGTTACTTACACACAGCTTCAAGCTTTTCCCGCCACGCCTATTCACGCCCCTGACTCCCGGCTTATCCAGGCGACTACTCCAACGAGTCCGGCACCTGCACCGTGTGGCCCGTCCGCGCGGATTCCATGGCGGCAAACGTAGCCAGACTGACATTTCGTAGCGCCGCGAAGGGAATGGGAGACGGACCGCCCAGCGAGACTTGTTCAAGAAAGGCGGACACCTCCCGGTCATGACCTTTGTCCTGCCGCCACGTCCTATATTTGCGAAACCCCTTGAAACCAAAACCCGTTGTGAGGCGAAAGTTATCCAAACGCGCGATCCTACCCTGGCTAAACACTTCCAGTGTTTCCTTGGGATAGCTTCTGGAGCCGTTGGCAAAGTAGTTAACCATTCCGATCGAACCATCGGCGAAGCTCATTTGAAGGGTCATTTTGTCCGTTTGGACGGCGGGCCCTCTTCCAATCATCATGGCGGACACAAGGGTCACGGGAGTTCCGGCAAGAAAGGAAAGCAGATCAATGAAATGGCAGGCCTCACCGATAATTCGGCCGCCACCGCGTTTTGGATCTTGTGTCCAATGATCGGCTGGGATGGGACCGGAATTGATCGTCATGCTCATGCAAAGAGGTTCGCTTCGCCCTTTCAAGAGTTCCTTGATACGTAGCGTGTGCGCGCTAAACCGCCGGTTGAAACCGACCATAAGAAGGCGGGGCGAGGCCTGATCGCTCAACCCGGTCCACACGGACTCGATCGTCGACAATTCCTCCGCGGACAGGCAGAGAGGTTTTTCCACGAACACATGTTTCCCCGCCTTCAGCGCCTCGCATACCCAATGAGCGTGGCTATCGTGTCCGGTGAGCGCAAAAACGGTGTTAATTCGATTATCCCTTAGGATGCTTCCCGCGTCGGTCGTCGCTTCGCTTACGTGAAACTTCCTGGCGGCGGAAGCCGCGGCGACCGGATTGCGAGCGGCAATGCACGCCAGGGCTATTGCTTTCTTCGCCAAGATCGGCAACATCACCGCTCGAGCGAAATTGCCGGCCCCGATGATGCCAACGACTGAAGTCCCTGGAGTTCTCCCTGCGGGGGGGGCGTCGGGCGCGGGATAGATGCTTAGTCGCGGCTCCCGTTTGGTCTCGGCAGGGTACTGAAGAACAACGCCCAAGGCCTGCGAATCATGGCGAACGACCTCATACGCCAAAGTGGCATCTTCAATCTTGAAACGATGCGTGACCAGCGGCCTGACGTCGAGCGCTCCCGATTTTATCGTCCCTAGCACCGCCTCAAAGTTGCGCTGTTCGGTCCATCGCACATAAGGGAGCGGATAGTCCTGGCCGCCTTGCTCGTAATTATCATCATACCGGCCCGGCCCGTACGAACAGGACACCTGAAAACTCAGTTCCTTTTTGTAAAAATCATCGCGTCGCAGGTTAAGTCCCACGACCCCAACCATCACAATGCGCCCGCGCTTCCGGCAGGCTCCCGCCGACTGATGAATAATCTCATCCGTTGTCGCGCTGGCGGTAATAATGACGCCATCGGCGCCAACTCCTTGCGACCAGGCTTCGGTTATGCTCGCCAAATCGCCGCCGGACCGCGCGTTGAACGTCAACGCGCCAAATTTCTCCGCCAGTGCCAGACGCGTTTCGTTCAGGTCTACACCTAATACTTCACAGCCATTGGCGCGCAGCATTTGAACCGTAAGCAACCCAATTAACCCCAGTCCCTGAACGATGAACCGCTCGCCCAAGGTTGGATTGGCCAGGCGAATACCTTGCAGGGCGATGGCGCCAAGCACGGTGAACGCGGCTTCCTCATCGGAAACTCCGTCCGGGACGCGGGCGCATAAGTTACGCGGAACACTAACAAACTCCGAGTGCGGCCCATTGGAGACCACGCGATCGTTAATCGAAAGACCATCGCAGCCAGCGCCCAAGTCGAGCACCGTTCCCACGTTGCAGTAGCCCAAAGCTATAGGTTCGTCGAGTTTACGAAAAACCGCTTCCAGGGTGGCGGTTAACCCGTCAGTTCTCACCTTGTCCAGCACCTGTTTCAATCGGTCAGGTTGGCGCAGGGCCTTCTGCATCAGTCCGCTCTTGGCAAATTCCACCAGCATCCTCTCGGTGCCCGCGGAAATAAGTGAGCGCGACGTACGGATTAGTACCCGTCCCTTGCCAGCCATAGGACTTGGGACGGCATCAGCGGACAGTTTCCCCGTTCTTAAGTTCTGCAATATTGCTTTCACATTCGTCTTCCACCCCGGACTCTCACGCGTTCCCTCCGCCAGCCAGTTTCTTATTAAACAGCGCCTCAGCTTTCGCTCGCGACACCTGATGAATGGGGAGCCACCAAGACTCAACCACCCGTCATTGCCATTGGCTCGCCGGACTAAACATTGCGACCGGCCGGCCGGCCGGTCCTTCCGATGATCGCTTCCTTTTCCGCGCGGCGCGGATAGTTGATCAAGACCGCCCGATAAATCCCTTTGAATACGAAAACACTGCCCGCGGCAGCTCCAACGACGCCCAACGAATGCAGGAGCACGCCAATGTCATTCAAAGACCCGGCGCCACCCAAGACAGTCATAGGAACCTTGACCACTTCACGCACAGAGCGCGCCAGTTCGAGGTCGTAGCCCTGCATCATGCCGTCATTGTCCATCGAGTTTAGAACGATTTCGCCAGCCCCTAGTTCTTCCGCCTTCTGCGCCCAGTCCTGCGGACTTAGGCTGCAGCGCTGGCTCCCGTGTTCGGTCCAAATTTCGTAGGCACCGTTCCGACCCGATTTTTTCACATCGATCACTACCACGACGCTTTGCCGGCCAACCACCTCCGCCGCCCGGCTCACCAAATCCGGCGTCGCGACCGCAGCTGAGCTAAGGGCGACTTTTTCAACCCCAAGGCTAACGATTTTTTCCACCTGAGCCACGCGGTTGACCCCGCCGCCGTAGCAAAGCGGCATGCGGCATTCGGCGGCTACTTTACGGATCAACGTGTAGTCCGGTTCCCGTTTGGCCACCGTCGCGTCGATGTCCAGCAAAATGAGTTCATCCACTTCTTTCTCATTAAAGATCCGCACCGCATTGATCGGATCGCCCACATATTTCGCGGTATCGAACTTAACGGTCTTCACCAGTCCGCCGTTCCTAACCAGCAAGCAAGGTATAATTCTGGGTCGAAGCATGGCTCAAATCTCCGCGAAGTTTCTCAACAGTTGAACCCCCCACTGATGGCTCTTTTCGGGGTGGAACTGCACGCCATACACATTCCTCGCCCGGACGCTTGAGGTGTAGAGACCATCATAGTCGGTTACCGCAAGCGTATGCGCCGGGTTCCGCGGTACAAAGTAGTAAGAATGCAGGAAATAAAACCTAGCTTCCGATTCGAGCCCGCGAAAAAGGCCTTGGCTCTCCAGCGGACGAACGTCGTTCCATCCCATATGGGGCAACTGGCGTTTCCCCGAATCGCCCATTGCGGGAAACTTTCTTACTTCGCCGGAAATCCAGCCTAATCCGGCCAGCGTTCCCTCCTCACTCCGATCGGCGAGCACCTGCATGCCGACGCATATGCCCAGGATCGGCAATTGCCGGGCGAGCGCCAATTCCTCGACCGCTTCCCTCATACCCGAAGCGTTCAGGCGATTAATCGCCCAATCGAAAGCTCCGACGCCGGGTAATATTGCCCGGTCGGCGCGCTTCAATTCTTCAGGTTTACTCGCGACGACCGCATCGATATTAAGCTGCCGATAGATGTTAGCGATCGCTTGAACATTACCCAAACCGTAATTTACAATGCCAATCAACGCTTTCCTCCCAATTCGAGGCCCATGACCCTCATGGCCATGGCGCCCAAGTGATAAATGGATTCCTGAGAAGTAAAATCCTTGTAGGATTTCCGGGGAGCCTCCAAATAGCGGGACAACTCATCAACCGTTATCCCCAACTTGGTGGCCACGAACTCAAAGTCGTGATGAATCGAC
>DBTJ01000121.1:483-29025 GCA_002306985.1 Verrucomicrobia bacterium UBA1319 | reverse complement strand
ACCGATTCGGCCAGCGGCACAAACAAGTAATGGGCCACCCCGGTTAAAAAGAACATGGGCACGAAGACGATGCAGATGCACAGGGTGGAAACGAAGGCCGGCATGGCGATCTCTTGCGCGCCCTCCAAAATCGCATCGTTCAGCGGTTTGCCCTCGGCCAGGTGCCGGTGAATGTTTTCAATCGCCACGGTCGCATCGTCCACGAGTATCCCCACCGCCAGCGCCAAGCCGCCCAGGGTCATCAAGTTGATGGTCTCCCCCAGGGCGCATAATATGGCGATGGAGGCCAGTACCGAGAGCGGAATGGAAACCGCGATGATAATGGTGCTGCGCCAGGAACCGAGGAAGAGCAAAATCATCAGCGCCGTCAAAGCCGCCGCCACCACGCCTTCACGCACCACGCCGTCGATGGCGGAACGGACGAAAATCGACTGATCGGCGAACTCTTTCACGTCGACCTCCGAAGTGAGTCCGCCCAGCACCCGGGGCAGCGCGTGTTTGATTCCCGCCACCACGTCCAACGTGGACGCGGCGCCCGTTTTGTAGATGGTCAGCAACACCCCCCGCACGCCCTCGTTACGCACGATGTTTTGCTGCGGCGCGTTGCCGTCCCGCACTTGCGCCACGTCGCGCACGCGGATGACCGAACCGCCCACCGTTTTGATCGGCAACGCCCCCAACTCGTCCATCAGACGCGGGGTGGTGTTCAGGGCCACGGTGTATTCGAGGTCGCCAATTTTAGCCGTTCCGGTGGGTAAAATGAAGTTCTGGGCGTTCAGCGCGTTGACCACGTCCAACGGGGCTAGATTGCGCGCTTTGAGGGCCGCCAAATCCAGATCCAGCGCCACGAGCCGGGATTTGCCGCCATAAGGCCAAGTCATCGACGCCCCCGGCACCGTTGCCAAACCCACGCGGATCTGATTGGCGGTTAAATCGAAGATCTCCTGCTCCGAAAGCCGTTTGCTGCTAATGCTATACTGCATAATCGGCACCGTCGACGCGCTGTATCGAATGATCAGCGGCGGGGTGGTGCCGGAGGGTAAGGAGCGCAAAACCGTCTGGGCGATGGAGGTGACTTGCGCCACCCCGGCATCCACCGAGGAACCTTCCCGGAAAAACACTTTGATAACGCCAATGCCATTGTAAGCGGTGGATTCCAGGTGCTCAATGTCGTTGACCGTCGTGGGCAAGGAGCGCTCCATGGTGTAGTTCATGCGCTGCTCGATATCCTGGGCGCTCAACCCCGTATAGGACCACACCACACTTACCACCGGAATATTGATGGCGGGAAAAATATCCACCGGCATCCGCAACAGTATGAAAGGCGTCAGCAGCAGCAGCATCAACGATGCCACTACGAAAGTATATGGACGGCTTAGGGCTAAACGGACGATCCACATAGGTGGTGGCTTATTGACGGCAGGCAAACCCGGATTTAAATACCGGCAGACTTAATACCAACGAACTTCCAGCCGCGTGCGGCACTCGCGCGAAAGCCCGCGGTAAAGCAGGATGGTCGGACCGTGTCAAACCGAGAGGCTCGATAAACACATTCACAAATCTAGCCTATGAGGTCCAGACCACGGGTCAAGACATTTGAAAAAAACGCGCTTTCCCAGCCTTTAACTCGGCCGGCCGGCCGGCGGAAAAAAACTTCCGACGCCGATCCGGTAACGACCCCAATGAAACGGTGCGACATATTTACATTTAACTAATGCATAATAGGTTACAAATAATCAGCGCCAGTGCCCCGGACTCGCTCGCCAACCCCGGCCGGGATGATGTTCCCAGCGCTCGCCCACCCAGACGCGGCCCGGGGCTGGACGCATCATCCAGGAGCCACCCACCCAGACCCAACGGCCATTCCACACCCAATAACCGGGAGCCCAAATGTAATCGGGACCGGGTTGTAGGGTGACCACTTCGACCTGGGGCGGCGGCGGAGCTTGGGTGACTACCACCGTGCTCGGGGCCGGAGTCGCCGGAGCGGTTGCCACGGGCACCGAGGCGCCCGGAGCGGCGGGAGTCAAAACCCCGACGGGTTGATTCTCATAAGCCGGGACATAGACCACTTCCCGTTTGCTGGCACACCCCGAAACGAGCGCCACCGCCACGCAGGCGCCGGTTAACGTCCACTTTAAGCCATTTGCTTGCATAATACTCAAATAAGATCCGCACACCCTAACGAAGGTTTGACGCTCAATCGGCGCGCGTATTGCATCGAAATACAAAAAAATACCTAATTTACAACCTGTTGAATGCGTGTGAATTAGAAATAAGTCACTCCTGAAACCAGAGATTATCGGCAGCGCGAGCGAGAAACCGCCGGCTAAACCTCACGGGCGCCACGCTCCACCGCGGGCCGTTGGCAGCGTTTCCAGATTAAGAATAAAAGCGTCAACCCACCTAAGATAAGCGGGGCCGCAAAGGGCCAGCTGAAGTCGATGGACCGTTGAACGCCACCCAAGGAAAAGGAATAGGATACCTGAGGCCACCAGGAAAAGGGCGCCCAAACCCCCACAACGCCAATGCCTACGGCCACCAAAGCGGGCAACCCCGCCCGCCAAAACCGAGTGGCCACGTTACGGTAAGCCCCGACTAGCGCAAAAAAACAGCAAATCACGCTTGCCAGCCAAAGCGTTGCCAAAAAGCCAGCCATCAAGTATTCGCGGGCCATATTCGGATAAAATGCCACCGATCAGCGGCGGTGTCATTACCAATGACGCTTATCACCGTCAAAAGGTTACAAAAAAACGGCATAAATTGTCTATATAATGTTCTCGTATTACATCAAACGCCTACTAGGCAAGAAAATAATTCATCTCCCGACTTTCGCGTTAACCGTTCGCGTGCGATGGTGCGTAGTGGAAAGCAAGGACGATGGGTGCGGCATCGGGACCTTCCAAATGAACGCTAACTATGTTTTGGTTTTGTCTGATCGCCTGGTTTTTAGTGGCTATCGTGGCGGTTCTGGCCATGGCACGCGCCGCTTCCCGCCCCCGACCCGCGCCTAAACACCAGCCCTAATCCGCCAACCTTTTAGCCCCCTTTAATTCCGCAACAACATTTTGAACCACATCCACTTCAACCACTCCGAGCGGCTGACCTAAGCGCGTGAATAATCGTCTTCCGCTTAAGGTTCATCCCGGTATTGCCGATACCCATACCAAAGGAGAGAGAATCGATTCCGCCGTTTTCTGCGATATGGCCAAAATAAAAGTCGAGCATTTGCTGCCCGGAATGGTGGCGGCGGCGGATATAAAAAACCTGGATGGCATGTTACTCCTTCCGGCCGGCTGCGAATTGACGGACCGGCATGCGCAAATCCTCAAAACCTGGGGCATCGCCGAGATTGCCATCGAATCCGACGAAGACCCTAGCGAAGCGAGCGAGTCCTCCCCGCTAGCCCCCATCTCCCCCGACCGGCTAACGGCATTGAAACAGCGTTTCTGGCAGTTTGACGATCAAAACCCCATTCACCTGGAAATCCTGCGTCTCTTGGCTCGGCGCTCCCCCTCCGACACTTGAGCTATGCCCCCCCCTACGCTAACTGACTTAATTGAAGGCATGCCGAAGTTAGGTTCCTATGCCGGAGTGCTCCGGGAACTGGACGCGGTGCTCAACAATCCGCATAGCACCTTGGACGAAATCTGCGATGTAATCGAAAAAGACACCGCCTTGGCGGCGAAACTACTCAAACTTGCCAACACGTGTTTTTTTGGTTTTTCCCGCCGCATCGAAACGGTTTTTGAAACCATTGGCATGATCGGCATACAACAAGTGCGCGACCTCATCGCGGCTTCGACCGTGATCCGCCTCTTTTCCGGGGTTTCCTCCGAATTCGTCGACATGGAATCCTTCTGGCGCCATAGCCTGGCTTGCGCGGTGGCGGCGCGAATTCTGGCGATCAGCCGCCAGCTCTCCAAGCCGGAGAAGCATTTCACGGCCGGATTGCTGCATGACATCGGTCGGTTGGTCATCCTATCGCGGTTGCCCGAAGAAACCGCGAAGATCTTTCAGTTATATTCCGAGGAAAAACTCTTGCTCCGCGAAGCGGAAAAAAAAGTCCTGGGCTACGACCACACGGAAATCGGGGCCGCCTTATTGCAATCCTGGAGTTACCCGTTCAGCTTGGTTCACGCGGTGCGCTTCCATCATTTTGCCATGGCCTCGGGGGCCTTCCAAGTGGAAGCCAGCATCATTCACGTAGCCGATCATTTAATCAACGCCATGGGCTTGGGGGGAGCCGGAGAAAGATGGATTCCGCCCTTGAATATGAAGGTTTGGGAGCGGCTCGATTTACCGCTGGAAGTGCTCGGGCCGGCCATGAGCGCCATAGACGAGCAATACTTGGCGGTCGAAAAGGCATTCCTGCCCACGAAAGCGGAATTGGCCGGCTCATGAACGACCCCGAATACAACATCTACCCCGATGTATTGAAATCCGGGCTGGGCAACCTGCGGGAGAATCCGGATGAATTAATCACGCTCTTCGCCGCGCTGGAAAATTACCAACGCGATATCAAGGAGCAAGATAACGCCTTGGACATTCTGCGGATGACCCAAATGTATCTGGCCGGGTTGCATTTGTTCGAGGCTTGCGCGTTTTATCTGGTCGAACCGTCGACCATGGATTTCAATCTGGCGCTCTGCGAACCGGAGAGCGAACGGGAACGCTTTGGCCGATTGGTCAAAGCCGAGGTCGACTCGGGTAAATTCGGTTGGGCCCTGCGCCAAAATGTCTCCGTGTTTGTCGACCCCGACAAACAAGATATCGAATTGCCCGTCGTGCTGCACACCTTGCGTTCCTCCCGCCAGACCGCGGGCATGTTCTGCGGCATCTTGAAAACGGAACGCGCGACGTGCCACGAAATCTCCTTCAGCCTGCTCTCCATCCTACTCGGCACCAGCGCCGACGCCATCACGGGCGTCCGCCGCACCCGCATGTTCAAAAGCCGCATCGAGGCGGCCAATCGGGACTTGCGAAAAGCCATCGAACACGCCAACCAACTAACCCGCCAAGCCCAAGCGGCCAACGAAGCTAAAGGCCAGTTCCTAGCCAGCATGAGCCACGAAATCCGTACCCCCCTCAACGCCATTATCGGGGTGACCGGCCTGCTCCTGGACACGGCGCTGGATCCGCGCCAGCGGCAATACAGCGAAACCGTCCGCTCCGCGGGGGAGTCCCTGCTGAGCCTGATTAACGATATTCTCGACTATTCCAAAATCGAGGCCGGCAAAATCGATCTGGAATTGATCGAATTCGAACCCCGCGCCCTGGCGTCCGAAACGATGGATATTCTCCGCGTGAAAGCCCGCGAGAAAGGGCTGCGCCTGGAATGCAATCTCTCCCTCGAGGTGCCCGAACGCCTCCTGGGCGACCCGGGTCGGTTGCGCCAGATCCTGTTGAACCTCGTGGGTAACGCCATCAAATTCACCGCGCAAGGCGGCGTCACCTTGAACCTCTCGGTGGACCCCGGCGATGCCTCCCAAGTGGTCATGCGCTTCCGAGTCCAGGATACCGGCATAGGCATCCCGCCCAACCGGCTCGACCGTTTATTCCACAGTTTTTCCCAAGTGGACGCCTCGACCACGCGCAAATTCGGCGGCACCGGCCTGGGACTCGCCATTAGCAAACGTCTGGTCGAAGTCATGCGCGGCCAGATCGGCGTCGAAAGCCGCGCGGGCGCGGGCTCCGAGTTCTGGTTCACGATTCCGCTCACCCAAGCGGCTTCCCTGGCCGCGGCCACGCCCGCCATCGCCCCACCAGGGGCGACCGGAACATCGAACCAGGATCGCGGTTTATTCCACATCTTGCTGGCGGAAGATAATATGACCAACCAGATGGTCGCGCTCACCTTATTGCGGCAAGCCGGCTTCACCGCCAATGCGGTGGCCAACGGTCTGGAAGTCATCGAAGCCTTGCGCGTCGTGCCCTATGACCTGGTGCTCATGGACGTGCAAATGCCCGAAATGGATGGTTTGGAAGCCACTCGCCAGATCCGCAACCCCGCCACCCGGTTGTCGAATCCCCAAGTGCCGATCATCGCCATGACGGCGCACGCGATGAAAAGCGACCGCGACCGCTGTCTGGAAGCGGGCATGAACGATTACATCGCCAAACCCGTCCGGCCGCGCGAACTCATGGCCGCCATCGAACGCCAACTCCACAACTACCCGCCCGCCCAAAAATTCGCCGCGCCCGCCGCGCCCGGTTCCGAGACCGGTCCCCGCGCTCCCGCGGTGTTTAACCGAGAGGATATGGCCAGCCGGGTGGGTGACGATCCGGAAATTCTGCGCAATATCCTCGGCATCTTTTTAAAAGACGCCCCCAACCTGATCGGCAAAATGAAGCAAGCCTTTCAGGATCGGGACCCGAAAAGCATCGCCCAACAAGCGCACGCCCTGCGCGGCGCGGCGGGAATTATCGGGGCCGAGTTGCTCAAAACCGCTTGCGAGCGCGTCGAAATCGCCGCCAATCAAAACGATCTCCATCGGGCCGAATCCCACCTCGCACCCGTGGAACTAGAATTCGGCAAACTGCTCGAAGCGTTGCCTAAGGAAACATCGGATAAGGAGTAAAGGGGCTTTAGTTGAACGGCCATTCCACCGGTCGATTTAATCCTAAAAACCTAAAAAACCGGCAGCCTCGAACGCTTACGGTTCAATCGCTGCCGGCTAACGGAACTGTTTCGATTCCGAATAAAAACGCGCTAAAACAATATTGGGAACTCTATTACGTCGCCGTCTCGCAGCCAGAGATCGCCAAAAACGGTGCTCCCTTGGTTCCACAGGAGTTCATATTCACTGTAGAGACCACGATCTATCCAAGTCTCCTTGCCGTTGCGAATTAGCTTGATTCGAGTCGCGCCCGGCAAGCCCATCGGGACTTTATCATACAACACCTGAACTGGCGGAATCCGGCTGAACCACAAACCGCTAAACACTCGAACTTCCTGAGGCGATTTGAACTCGCCCAAATCGACCGTCAGCTGGTCGGAATATTTCACCGACACATGATTTCCCTCCACCGCGGCCTTGACGAGGCCATTCGTGAATCCCAACACTGGAACCAAAACCATGGGGCAATGGGTGTTTAGATCTTTGATCGTCACGGTCCGGCTGAGCCAGCGAACCAAGCTTTTCACGTTTTCCAAGTTAGCTCCGGTCTGGGCGGCTCCGGCACCCTCGGGGCATTCGGGAATGGTAATCACATCGCCCCAAGCGAGCGGCACATCCGCCGATCGATCCGCCTGCTTGAGCAGGGCTGCCACATCGACGGGAATGGTTTGGTTTTCGGTTCCCCGCTGAATGACCACCCGGCTCAAATCTCTGGAGGCTAGCTGCGGCCATTTCGCGGCGATGGCTTCCAACAACGTAAATTGATTCCACGTGTTGGTCCATTTCTTAAAAACCGGTTCCAGGAGAACGTTCGCAGCTTGCTCGGGCGCCGCCGCATTCTCAGAGCCCGGGACGCCCCGCGCGGGCAAGTGAATCGCGATCGTTTCTTGCCGATCTAGGCGGTTGGCGAGTTCGTTTTTTGAAAGCAACGCGAAGATTGCCCCGGGCGCCGCGTCCGCGGGATTAGCCCGGGCTATATCAGCCGCCAGCGATAGCGGTGTCCGGCCGTATTCATCGCGGCCAGCGATATCGGCGCCAAATTTCAAAAACAACTCGACCATCTCGGGATGCCGGTCGCCAATGGCGCGATTCAGCGGCGTGCGATGTCTTCGCGCGGGAGACCGTTCGTTTACGTCCGCTTTACCTCGCAAAAGAGCCTCGATCAATGGCGCGTTCCAGTCATCGATCGCCAACATTAGGGGGGAGAGCGATCCGGCCATTCCAACTGGAATCGACACCGCCATTTTCAATTTGTCAATGGGTTTATCCGGGATTATAGGCGCGGTTTTCGCCCCGTTTTTTAGAAGCACGCCGGCAATGTTCACAAACCCTTTGCGCACGGCCAACATCAAGGGCGTTCCCTCTCTATCATCGACCGCGTTGGGATCGGCGCCACGCGCCAGTAGCAGTTCCACAACCGCCAGCCGTCCCGCCCCCACCGCCATGTGCAATGCCGTCCCCATGAGCTTGCTTTTAGCCTGGATATCCGCCCCATTCGCCAAGAGAATTTCCACCGCTTTTAGGTAACCTTGCGTCGCCGCATAATGGAGCGGCGCATAGCCGCCATCATCCTTGGCGTTAATCAAATCCGGGCTTTCCTTGATCATCGCTTGGAGACGTTGAAGTTCTTTCCGCTCCGCCTCGCTCACGGGATCGGAGGCCACCGTCGGCGACGGGGCGGCCTGACCGATTTCGAGATATTCCCGCTTCAGGCTAAACAACGCGCGCTCCGCGCCCGCGGCGTCGAGGACCGGCGCGGTCCCAAGTTTTACTCGGATTTGAAGCTCGCGCAGCCGTTGTTCGGCCAACTGGATTTGCTTATCCACCAACTCGCGCTGTTGGTCGGCCGTCGAAAACTCGGGCAATTGCCGTTTCAAAACCAGAATGTCTTGTTGATACTTGCTTTGCTCGCTGGTGTCGGCTCGGCCCGCGCTAATCATCTTCTCCACGACGGCGAGCTGACTCTCCGCCAGCCGAATTTCCTCCCGCAGCAATTTGACCTGCTCGGCGCTGAGCGGCTTGCGCGCGCCAGCCATCGGGCTAGCTTTGGCGGGCGCCAACTCGCGCAACCGCGCCTGGGCGGTTTCCACCACCCGGGGCTGATCGGTGAAATCGCGGCACAAGCGCTCGAATTGGAACACGGCCTCGTTGGTCTGGCCGAGTTTGCGACAACATTCCCCCAGGCGGAGAATGGCGGTGGCGGCCATTTTCCGCTGGCCATCCAGCCCGGCGATCACTTCCCGATAGGCGCGGGCCGCCACTTCCAAATCGGGATTGGTTTCCTCAGCGATCAACGCCTGTCGAAACCCATCGTCAGGCATGGATTCGGAGCGCGCCGGGGCGGGCGTTTCCGGCTTGCCCTCGCGGGACGACTCGGCGGCCGGGAGGGCCGGACTGGCAACCCAGCCCGCCAGCAGCAAAACCGCCGCCCCTTTTCGCATCCGGCCCCAGCCCAGTCGGCGCCGCGCGCGAACCGCCGCGTCCGGCTGGAAATCGATTGTTTGTTTTTCATTCATGGGCGTCATATAAAACCTTTCGTTAACTCAAAAGGAGCCTGCCACAAACGCCGCCGCGAGTTGTTATGGAGATGCAAAATGCGGCGGGTCCGCGTTCCCGGCGCGCCCCGCGCCGTTTCACGGTTTTGCCGCCACCAGCCGGTAACCCACCCCATGCACCGTCAGGATATATCGCGGCCGCTCCGGGTCCGGTTCGATTTTCGCTCGCAACATGGCGACGTGCGTATCGATGGTGCGGGTTACCGGATAGGAGCCGTAGCCCCAGGCGGCGTCCAAAAATCGCGCGCGCGACACCGCCTCGCCGGGAAACTCCGCGAGCAACCGCAGCATGGCGAATTCCTTGGCGGTCAAGGCCAGCGCCTCCTGCTTCCGCCACGCCTGACAGGCGACAAAATCCACGCGGACATCGCCTAATACCAGCGCTTCACGGGCGCGGCCCTGGCGCTGGACGCGCCGCAAGAGCGCGCGCACGCGAGCCAGCAATTCCTCGGAACTAAAAGGTTTGACCAAGTAATCATCCGCGCCCGCATCCAATCCGCGCACCCGGTCGCCCACCTGGCTTTTGGCGGTGAGCATGAGCACGGGCACGGGATTGGCCAGGCGGCGCAACTCGGCGCATAAAGCGAAGCCATCCAAGCGCGGCATCATCACGTCGAGCAACACCAAATCGGGTTGGTCTTCCAAGGCGCGGCGCAACCCTTGCTCCCCATCCGCCGCCACCATCACCCGATAGCCTTCGGCGGCGAGACAAGTTTCCAAACCGGCGCGCATGTGGAGTTCATCCTCGATGACCAATACGCGCTCCTTACTGGCGGCGGCTGAATTACTCATAGGTTTATGGCGCGGGCGAGGCCGGGAGTTCCACCACAAATCGGCTCCCCTTCCCCAGCTCGCTTTCGACGCGAATGACACCCTGGTGGGCGTCCACGATATGTTTGACGATGCTCAAGCCAATGCCCACGCCTTGGGTTTCCCGGCGCAGTTCCGAACCGCGCCGGTAAAAACGCTCGAAGATTCGCTCGTGATCCGCTTTCGGAATGCCCGGTCCGCGATCCGCGACCGTAAACCTCAACGCGCGGCCGCCGGCTCGGTCCACGAACGCCAGCGACACCGTGACCTCCGTGTCGGCGGGGGCGTGCTTGATGGCGTTGTCGATCAAATTGACGAGCACTCGGCGGATGGCGGCGGCGTCCAGGACGGCCGTAAAGTCGCCCGCCTCGACGAGTGGCGGAGCCACGCGCAGGGTCGCGTTTTTTTCGCGGGCGGCGGGCGCGAGCAGGCGGACGGTGTCCGCCACCAGCGCGGCGGCATCCGCCGGCTCAAACCGGTATTCTTCGCGGCCTTGCTCGATGCGGGCGAGATTCAGCGCATTTTCGATCATCGCCGCCAGCCGCCCGCACTCTTGGACGATGTAATCGTGAAACCGGCGCTGCTCGGCGGGCGCGGGCACTTTGCCATCCTTCAGGTTTTCCGCCAGCAATCGCACCGCCCCGATGGGCGCGCGTAATTCATGGGTGACGCTCGAGACAAAATCCGTCTGCATTTGGTAAAGCCGCCGCTGGCGACGCAAAGCGGACCGCGTCGTGAATACGCCGAGTAACGCCACGCCCGCCGAAGCCGCGATCAAAGCGCCGAACCAAAACACCCGCTGCCGCTGGCGCGCGTAGAACGCCGCCGGATCGATCAACGCCACCGATACGACCACCGGCGCCAGCCCGGGCTCGGCCTCCAGGCTGGCCGTGCCCAGCAAATCGCGGGGCAAAGCCGCCGCCGCGGGCGCCCCGTCCCCGTCGCGGTTCAGCCGCCCGGATTGGCCCCCCGTAAACGTCCGCCCTCCCACGGTGTAGAAAACGCCCCAGTAGTGGGGCAACGCTTTTTCGGCGGAGATCAACTCGCGCAGCAACGCGCCCCACTGCGCGGGATCGCGATAAATATACCAGGTGGATTGGTCCTCCAGCCGCCGCCGGGCCAGCACCAGCCACTGGCCAGGCGGGGGGGACGCCGCGCCCGGGGCGTGCCGAAACCAGAGCACCGGCGGCCAGCCGTGGTGGCTGCCGTTCGTCGCGGCGACACCCGACCAGGCTCGGCTCACGGAACGGAATACTCGGCGATGGTTTTCCGCCTGGGCCCAGGCCGTTTGCCAGAAAGAAACCCGCTCCGCCTTCCCGCATCGCCGCGTTTCTTCCTCCATTAAACGGGATAAAATCCAGGGCGAAAGCACCGCGGGCTGGACAACGGCATTGGAGGCTAGTTGCGTGGCCAAAGCCAGGAAGGCGATTGCGCCGTTCGTTGGCGCCACCGAAGGCATGGTTTCAATCACTCCTAGTTGCGCCAAGGGCAACAAGGGCAATCCGGTTTCGCCCGTCAGCTCCGAAAAATGGGCGACCACCGTTTGGAATTCACGGGCGGCCAACGCCGGATTCGTTTTAGCCAAAGCCCGCCCCAGGCGCAGATGGGCCGCCGCCTGGAACGCCACCGGCGGTTGGGTGGCCAAAAACGCGCGCCCATCACCCTCGGCATGGGTGGCGGCCGTCAGCCCGGCCTGAGCGGCTTCCAGGCGCGCCCAGAGGGACGCCTGCGCGGCGTTTAATTGGGTGACGTCCAAGACGCGCGGCTCGGGCACCGGCGGCCAGGCGGGGGGAAAGAGTAACTCCCCGGCGGCGGAAACGCGCAATTCGGGCGGCCGGAAAGCCGACCCTTCAGTCGGCTCGGGCGGGCTGGAACTCCCTCCGCCGGGCGGGACCGATAAGCGATCCCAGAGCCGCCTGGCTTGCGCTTGGGCGAACGCGCCCGCCCGTTCGCGGGCCTCGTTTTCCAACATCAGGCGATCCTGGCGCAACGAAAACGCGCCCAATGTCGCCAGCACCGCGACGGGCAGGAGCAACAGCAAACCCGGCCAGAAAAACTCCGGCCCGGACCGCGGCTTTCGCCCCATTTTAGTCCGCCATTCGGTCATGACTAAACCCTTGTCCGCGCCGGGGCGAAAGTTGTTAAGATGATGTCAAATCCACCGGTTATTCTCCGCTCAAATCTTGGGCGAAGGCGGCGGCGCTCAAGTCGGCGCCGGTGGCAAAGCGAGTGAGCGCGTTCCAGGAGAGCGTCCGTCCCGGCGCGAACACTTTGGTTTTGAGAAACGCCCCCACTTCCGGGCGATCGTTATACAAAGCTTTGGCCGGCTCGGTCCGGAGGACTTCGCGCGCGATGGCATGGTGCAATTGGGAGGCGAAAAGCTGGCCCAACAGGTAATTGTGGTAATACGCCGGGGAACTGACGATGTGGATTTTCGCGGCGTAATCGGGGGCGTTGCGGCCCGCCGGGCGTTGGAGGTGTTGATAACGTTCCACCAAATCCCACCACAGCTTGTTCAAGTCCTGATCGGGATTCGCGTACAATTCTTTTTCAAACCGGAACATCACCTGGCACCAGGCGGCGAAGATCAACAGATTATGACGTTCCAAGTGCGCGCCCGCCGCGTCGAACGCCTTGGGGTCGGCCACCGGAACGCCCATTTTACCCAGCCAACCGGCATGATGCGCGAACCCCTGAAACATCATCGCCAACCCCTCGGTGCAGAGGGTGTGCGATTCGCACCGCAACACGTAAGGCACCGTGGCGGGGATGTTCTTCGACGAATACACCGAATGCCCCAACTCGTGCAGCATGGTGTTCATCCAATACTCGTTGGGCACAATGTTCGCCAACACGCGGACATCCCCTTCCCGGTCGATATCCGTGCAAAAGGCGTGGGGGCTTTTGCCGGGTTTCTCGTATAAATCGCTGCGCGCGATCACATCGTCAATCGGCAGGCCGATGCCGGTGTAAAAGCGCTTGGCCAAGGCGAGAATATCGGCGTGGGCATACACGGCGTCGAAATCCGTATCCCCAATCGCCGGGGCTTCCTGGAAGAACGGGTCCTGATAGTGCCACGGTTTAAGCTCGCCCGCCGCCACGCCGAAACGGGCCGCCAGCTGGGCGTCGATCTCGGCTTTCATGCGCGTAAAAGGCGGGGTAATCAGGCGGTCGATCTCATCGAACAATTTCAACACGTCTTCCTGCCGCTGCTCGCCGAGAGCCAACTGGAGGACGTGAAAATCGCGAAAGCCCAGTTTGCGGGCCGCTTGGTTGCGCAGCTTGACCAGTTCCTTCAAATCGGCTTCGACGGTGGGACCGACCGCTTTGCCCGCCTCCCACACGGACCGCAAATACTGGGAATCCTTGGATTCCTTGAGCGCTTTGCGCACCTGGCTATCGGTCATCTCCTGGCCATTCACCTTGGCGCGGTATTGGTTAAAGGCTTTTTCGATGGCATTGCCCTTGGCGCTCATTTGCTGGAGCAGCGCGGGATCGACCTGCTTTTCCAAGTATTGCAGATAGAGCACCTCGATCTGGCGGACCAAAACGGGATCGGCGGGCTTGGCCAGCTGGGCGAGGGATTGCCGAATGGATTTCAAGGCCGCAAACTTGTCCGGGTTGGCCAATAGCGCGTCCAGCCGGTTTTGGGCTTCTTCCTTGGCTTTAAAGTCCGCGTCCTTGCCGCCGACGTTCGCCTGCCACCAAGCCAAGCTAAAGGCTTTTTCCACGGGACGAACCTCCGCTTCGTGCGCGGCGATGAAGCGCCGGGCGTCGGCGAGGGCATCCGGCTCCATCGCCCGCGCAAACCCAGGGAAGACAGCCGCGAGTAATGCCAGGCAAACCAAACCCCAGACGATATCTTTCATATGGCTTCATCCTAGCGGAAACCGCCGGCTTTTCCCATAAAAAAGTTGCGCCGTCGGCGACCCTGAAAACCAAACGGCCGGGACGCGAGCCCCGGCCGTTCGACCATTGGATTTCGATCTGTCCGCGACCGCATCCGCGGAAATCCAAACCCGCTTATTGCGCGAGCACGCGGAAGAATTTGGCCGCGCCGGACACCGTCACCGTGACGGGGCTGGCGGCGCCTTCATCGGTCCAAGTGGTTTGGGCGCCATTCAACGCGGAGGTGGATTGCAGCTTGCCCGGCTTATCCCAGCTCACCACGACTTTACCGCCGGAGACGGCGCTGACGCTCAGTGTAGACTGCTCCAGCGCCGCCTGGGCGATGCCTTTATAGAGATTCATGATCTGCTCGCCACTCAAGGTGTGCTTGAACACGGCGACTTCATCGACCTCGCCTTGGAGTGTGCGCTTGCCATCGGTGAAGTCAGCGCCGATGGACGCCGTGCCCGGCCAGGATTCAGCGATATGGGCAACCGTGTTAGTCGCCCGCAAATAGGTGTCGGCGCCTGCGGCATCCTGGTAATAAACGTACAACACCGCGTTGGAGGGGCTGATCGCCACCGCCACCAGGGACCATTGATCCTGCGGAATCACCAAGCCCGAGATGAAGCTCCAAGTCGAATCACTATTCCAAGTATACCCTAAAAAATTATTAGTAGTATAGCCGATGCCGCCGGCAATCGTCTGGCGGGTCATGAAAATGCCGGTATAATCAACTTGCGAGCCGGCGGGTTTAACCCAGGCCGTGAAGGTGACCGTGTTCGTATAAAGATTCAGCGCGGGAACCGTAACCAACGCGTCCACGGTGCCGGCGGTGACTTGCACCGCTTGGTTGGCCGCCTCGAAGATGCTGTAGCCATCCGCGGGCCGGACGCCGGCGATGGAGTTGAAGCCATTTTGCGCGCCCGCGCCATACGTCCCGGAAAAGCCGCCCCAGTAATCGGCCGCCACGGCCGTCCCGGTCGACGGATCGGCCTTTTCATTCAACCGCCAATAGGCCAGCGGATTGGCCGCCAGCACCGCTTTTTCATAGTTGGAGACCGGGGTGACGACCGTCAGCGCGGCCGCCTGGCTGGTCGCCGAACCCTTGGGATTCGTCACCACGAGGGTGTAACTCCCGGCATCCTCCGCCGTGACTCCGGTGATGGTCAACGTCGTGTTCGTGGCGCCGGAAATCCGCGAGCTATTGACCACGTTGGCGGAACCTTTCTGCCATTGATAGGTCAAAGGCTCGCTGCCGGTGGCGGCCCCTTGGAACGTGGCCGTCCGGCTCGGATACATCGTCTGCGCGGTGGGATCCTGCACCAAGGCGGGCGCCGTCAACTGCGTGGCTTTGCCCAAGGCGGTGTTGTACAAGGCGGTGATTTGGTCGATCGACAGCGACTTATTGAAGATCGACACTTCATCCACCATGCCGGAGAAAGCGCGCGTAGCGACGCTTTGGTCGCAACCAATCGTGGCCGTGCCCCCCCAAACTTCGCTGTCATGCGCGATGACATTGACCGCGCTGGTAACGTTGCCACCGGCGCCCAAATACATGGTGGCTCGGTCGGGCTGCACGACTAAAGCAACGAAAGACCATTGGTTGGCGGGCGGGACCAAACCCGACTGCCAGCTCCAAGTGCTATTGTTATTCCAGGTGTAACCCAGTTGCGCGGTCGTCGTATAGCCCATGCCCGCTTGCGTCGAATCGCGAGTCATGAAAATGCCGGTGTAGTCGGCTTCCGGATCGAGTGTCGGATAAATCCAGGCGGTCAAGGTGACGGTGTTGGTATTCAACGCGGGGGTGGGCACGGTAGCCCATGAGAGGTCGGCGCCATTCGCCGCCATCAGGGCGTTATTGCCGGTTTCGAAACCGGGAAACTCCGTCGCCGCCGGACCCGCCACCGAACCCGTGGGATCGTCACTACCCCAAGCGCAAGCGCTGAGATAGCCACCCATGCGGCCGCCCACGATATCCACCGGATTGGTGGCGCCGTGCTTCTCGTTCAGCCGCCAATACGCGATGGCGCCGTTATTAACGACCGCCTCCGCGTAGCTGCCGGAGGTGAGCGTCGTCACCGTAAGCACGCCCGCCGAGCTGGTGGCGGAGCCGATTTTATTGACCGCCACCACGGTGTAACTGCCCGCGTCGGTGGTTTGGATATTGGTCAGCGACCACGTGGCGTTGGTCGCCCCCGCGATGACCGCGCCATTCTTTTTCCATTGATAAGTAATGGGCAAGGTCCCTTCCACCGGCGCCTGAAACACCAACTGGCCATTCGTCAAAAGAGTTGCGGCGGAAGGTAACACTCCCGACGAGAAAACCGGCGCGCTGGCCGCTTTCACGGTCAAAGTAGCCGTCCCGCTCGTGCTGGAACCGGAACTATTGTTCGCCACCACGTCGATGGTGTGGTCTCCCACGGAGAGCGAAGTCGTATCGAGCACGTAAGGATCGCTGTCGGAATTACTAATCGCCGCGCCATCAATCCGCCATTGGTAATGCAGGGGCGTCGAACCCACCACGGAGGCCGTCAAAGTTACCGGCGTTCCCGCGTATACCGAACTGGCGGGCAAGAACGATGGAGTACTAGCGATCGGAACGCTAACCACACTGACTCCGAGCGAGAACATCGCGTCGAAAGCGTGACTGCCGCCCGTGGTGATCGTTCCCCCGGCGGGCGGAATCAACGCAATCTCACCATTGGCGTAAACATTATCGCTCGCCACCGCAAAATCTTCCCATCCGGAACCAGAAGTTGTTCTGCCGCAAGAGTACGCGTAAGTCAAATTAGGATCTAATTTTTGGGCCAGACCCGTCCATTGAATCCAGTCCCCATCGGCAAAGGTGAAACCATCGGCGCTATAGGTGGAGAGCACCGTCGCGGTCGTGTTGGTGATGCTGTAAATATGGAGCAGATACGTCTGAGCGACATCAATGCTATTAATGGAGCCCGTGCCAGCGGTCCGCAGGGCCACCGAAGAAAGCACATACCCTAAACTGCTTGAGCCCGTCTTGAAGGTCTGGCCAGGCTCGCCAACGGTCGGGTTATTGGCTCCGTTGTCGGTATAGTAATTTAGCCCGTCCGGTTTATCTTGGTTGCCCGTATCGCTTAATTGCGAAATATCCGTGGAACCTGGAGTGGGAGCCTCCGTTCCCAGAGAGGTGAGGGTCGCCGCCGTTTGCGCGTTAGCAGAGCCAGCCATGGCCAGGGCCGCCGCGCAAGCGGCCGATATTATGGTTCGTTTCATGTTAATATTTGGGTATGTTGGCTGAAGAAACCGCACTCCCTTTGTCTTTGAGGTACAAAGATAAGGCAACGAGGCCTCTGTTTTTCATGGTTCAACCTCAGGATAAGCCAGGAACCCCATCATGGCTACTACCCAATCGGGTAGGTAAAAGAAGGTGAATATAAAGCGGGCGCGGCCAACGCTAACGAATGATGCCTCGCTGAAAAGCCACCGTGGCGGCTTCCGTGCGGTCGCTGACCTGCAGCTTGCCCAAGATGTTCTTCAGGTGAAACTTGGCGGTGTTCTCCGTAAACCCGAGCACATCACCAATCTCCTTGTTACTCAATCCCTTAATTAACAAATGCAACACTTGAAGTTCACGGTCCGTCAAGTCCGACCCAGGCGTATGCTCGGAGAGGCGTTGGGCGATGCCTGGAGGTATGTATTGTCCGCCGGCGTGTACCTTTTTAATGGCGTCGAATAGTTCCTCACCCAGCACATCCTTAAGGATGTACCCGCTAGCACCCACCTGGAAGGAGCGATAAATATCGTCCGCGCCATCGTATGTGGAAATCATGATGACTTTGGCGTCGGGAAATTCCTTCTTGAGGGCGGCCGTGGCATCGATGCCACTCCAGTCGGGCATGCGCACATCCATCAACACCACATCCGGCTTATGCAACCGATACAATTCGATGGCCTGCCCGCCGGTGCTCGCTTCGGCAATCACGTTCAGGTCGGGACACATCCCCAGCGAGGTCATGAGCCCGATACGCACGATGAAGTGGTCATCCACGATTAAAACCTGAATTTTCTTCTTCATAATGGCGAAGCTGCTCGATTTTTATACTATGGCACGGCACCGTGACTTCGATAACCGTCCCGCGTCCCGGGGCGCTGGCAAGGCTAAGGGTGCCCCCGGCTTTTTCGGCTCGTTCGCGCATGCCTAGGAGCCCAAAATGCCCTTTTTCGCTGGCGGTGGCTTTTTGCGTGTCGAATCCCCGGCCATCATCGATGACCGACAATTTCAAGGACTCTTGGCCATATGCCAGCGTCAAGCAAACTTGGCGGGCATTCGCATGCTTCAGGGCGTTGGCGACGGCTTCCTGGCCAATCCGCAGCAAATGCAACTCCACCCGACTCGACAAGGGATAGGCTTCACCAATGGCTTGAAAGCGGAAATCCACCGTTGAACTTTCCTTGGAGCGAACAACCAGCTCGGATAAAGCCGAAGCCAGATCCCCGCGCTCCAGATCGAAAGAACGCAACTCTTGCACGGAGCGCCTAGCCTCATCCTGGCTGTGGCGCACCATGGAACAAGTCATCTCGAGAATCCGCCTGGATTCGGGGGGCATTTCCCCCGCTTTTCCCGCCAGCGCGTTGAGCTGCATGCCGATCCCAGCCAAGGCTTGCTCCAAGGTATCGTGAAATTCGCGGGCAATGCGCGTGCGCTCCTCGAGCGTAGCCTCGTGTTGAAGCTTCTGCCGGATGATTTCCGTCTGCATGCGCACTTTGCGGCGCAGGGTAAAAGCCCAAACCATGGCCCCCAAGGGCACCATCGACAGAATCCCCAACACGCTCAAAATCCGCCTCAGGGTCCACCAGGAAGGCCGGGCCAACACTTGAATGTCGGCCGGGGAGTTCAAGAGCAACTCAAAGGCCGAACTCATCCTGCCAGCGGGGGGCTTGGCGCCCTGCCCGGCGTACACTCCGGTGACGGCCAACCGGCTGCCGATGGGGATTGATAAAAAGGCCGGCACCGGCTCGTTAAGTCGCGCCATAAAAACCCAAGGTCCGGTTTGCAGCTGGAACCAATGTTCGCCGGCGTTTCGTTGCTGAAACACGAGCACGCCTTCCAAGCACACCCGGGTGGCGTCCAGACCGTTGCGCCAGACATCCGATGGCGCCAGGCGCACCGCCTCCGGCAACGGCCCCGCGCCCGTTTTGCGCACCAGCGCTTCCCGCAACCGAGGCGAAGGGCCGCCCAATTCCGGGTACCCGGCCATCTCCACCCGGTCGCCAGGTTGCAGGCTGGCCGGCTCGCCGAGCGCGAAACGCATCCCATGGGGGCCGTCCATCACGCAACCGAGCGTTTCTCGAACATACACGACTTGGCCGCTCACTTTCACCCGCTGCAACGCGCTGGCCTGGGCGTCGAAAATCATTAATTCGGCGATCCGTTTAGCGGGCGCGGCAAAGGGGTCTTCCGCCGCCATATCCTCGGCGGATATGGCCGGGTCGCCAATGCGGATTTCCCCGGGCACCACCTGCCGGGTTTTGCCATCCCACCGGGCGAGCAAACACCCGCGTATCCGCACGAGCCGTTTTTCATACTGGCGCAACTCGGCCCGATTCGGATAAACGCCCTGCAGTTCGACGTCGATTTTGCCGCCCTGGGTCAAAAACGCGCAGCGGTTGGATTCCACGGCGGTGATCACGCCTTGGATTTCCACGTATTGCGCGTCCAGGCTGCCGTTCATGAGCTGATCCCACGAGGGATGCACGGGCGCCGGCATGCGCCCAACTCCCCGGCGCACGGCCTTTTGCGCGATCACCGTGGGCGAAAAATCCCCGGGATTGGCAACCCCTTCGATTTCCATGAAATCCCCCGCGCGCGGCTGCGCTTGCAGCAAAGGGGCCAGGTTATCGACGTAGATGCCGCGGGTATCGTCTTGGAGGATGGCGGCCGCCGCCCAGGGCGAAGCGCAAGTGAGGGTGCCGCGGATTCGCACCGAATTGCCGCGCAAGGCCTCCTCGCGCTTGAGCGATTGCACCTGCGCGGCGGTGGTTAACACCGGCCAGGCATCGGCCGCGGGCGGCGCGGGGAGCGCCTCCACCGTCGCCACCTGCCGGGCGCCGGGTACGGTGATGCGCCCAAACACCCAGCGGCCATCGATGGCGCGCACATTCTGGCACACCCCCGTCAAGCGCACCCGCCGATGCAAAAGCTTGGCCAAACCAGCCGTATCCGCCACGGCCCCCTGCACCCAATCCGCGCCGCATTGCAGCGCCAATTCCACGCGGCCGGCTTGCTCGCAGGCAAAAACCACCGTTCCCTCCACCGTGGCCCACTGACTTTCGTCGGCATCGCGCATGACTCGCGAGCCCGGCGCGAAGGCCGTGGGCGCCGGGGCCGATTTCACCCCGGGGTCCAGCACGCTGAGCCCCGGCAAACGGCCGTCGATAAACAACCGGCTGCCATCGTCGGAAGTAATAAAAAACTCGTAGACTCCAGCGCGCGGCACCGTCAGCTGGCCGCTAAACTCGAGTCCCACCCCATCGGCCCGCGTTTTGGCGTCCGCGCTCAAGCTCGGCACGATCCGGTTTGTGACCGGGGACAAACTCGCGAAATCGGGCAAATACACCCAGTCGCCTTCAAAGCAACGGCACTGGAGCCCGGCGGCTTGACGGACACCGCCGGCGGCGGCGAGCCCGGCGTCATGCGAAAGCGCGGCGGCGGGAATCGCTTGCCGCGCGATCCCCGGACCGGCATACGCCGCTTCCAAGCCCAGGGGGCCGTTATAATTGAACCATTGGAGGCGGATCGCGTGGCGGCCCGCGGCCAGGTATACCGCGTTGGACTGGGTCCGCAAGCCATGAACCCCGTCGTTATCGATGAGCGGATCAGGCCCCACGCGCAAGCCGTCCACGCCGCGCGTCACGCGGATTTTTTGCCCCGCCAGCCGCACCCGGTTTCCCGCTTGCGGGGAAACGCCCGGGAATTCGCCGCCGAACAACTCCGCGCCCGTGGCATCCCGCAACACAAATAACGACTTGCCCGGCGCCACCGCGCACACGTCTCCTTCCAAGTTCAAATCGCAGGTGATTTTACCGTGGCGGCTGATCTCCTGGTGCAATTGCAGGACATTCGTGACGGCCATGGCCGCCGGCTGGAGACGATCCGTGGGTTGCGCCGAAACCAGCCACACCCCTTGACCAAACCCCAGCAAAAGCAGGGTTAGGAGCCATTTTCTCCTTTTTTCCAATACCAGGCGCACAGCCGCATGCTACCCGGCCGGGCGTAAAATGGGAATACCGTGAATGCGAAAATCGGGCGAGCCTGCCAACCCGCGTTCCGCGCGGGGACACAAAAAAAAGAGGGAAAGGCGTTGCGCCCCTCCCTCTGGGACCGTCACGGCTTTAGCCGACGATATTTCCGCTATTTGCGAATGAGCCGGAAATATTGATTCGTGGCGGCGAGGGCAATCGTCGCCGGGTTTTGGGCGCCCACCTCCACCCAAGTGGGCGAGGTGGACAGCGCGGCCGTGGTTTGCAGGGTATACCCCGTTCCGGCCTCCCACGACAGAACCACCTGGTCCCCATTCCGGGTAATCGCCAGCTTAGGTTGCGCCACGGACGCGGCGGGCGTTAGGGAATCGGCGAAGTCAACCCATACGAAGTTGAAATCGCAATCCCGCGGCAACGCCTGGCCGAGATTATCCGCGCCCCCGGCGGGCTCAAGATAACGGGACTCGATAATGAACGCGTCGGAGGGGCTGTTGGTCCCGCCGTACTCGTAGGATAGGAAACACGTGTCGACCACGTCCGTCAGGCCGGCGGGCGGTTGGGCCAGCAGGCCGGAGTTGATTAGCAGGAGCATGCCGTTGGTTCCGGTCTTGCCGGGAATCTTCAAGGCATAGCGCCCGGCTTCCAAGCGCGAGAGGGTAAAGGCGCCCGCTCCTCGGATCGTGCTGGCGTCGGCTCCATGGATGCGCGCGCCAATCAATTTATCGGCGGTAAACGGCACGTACAAGAAGGAGAAGGCCGAATGCGAATTCGCGTACAAGGTGGGATCGGACTTGCTCTCCTCGATGCCGCGAATGGCCACGCGCCAACCGGAACCGTCCGCCAAAGGCGCGTTATTCGCGTATGGCCCGCGCAACGTGTCGCCCTCATCGTTGGCCACGGTAAAGAGCATGCCGTTGGTTTGCGCATCGACGCCGGGCAAAGTCAGCAACGCCAGGCCCGAAAAATCGCCGCTGCCCGTATCCACCCAAGTCAGGAGGTTGGCGGCGGGCTGGGAAACATTCGTCACGCCGCTCACCGCCGCGCCGCTGTACGTCCCGTAGCCGTCGCCGCTCAACGTGGCATCGTTGACGGTGACCTTGAAGGACGCGACCCCCGGCGCGGTGGCTCCAGGCGCGTCGGAGGCGCCGTTAAAATACCCGGCTTTCCAGCCTTGATCATACGGGAAATAAGCGATGGATAGCGGCACCGCGCACCGCTGCAAGGAGGTTAAACTGCTGGTGGCATCCGCGGGCGTCCCGGTGACTAACTTGGTGGTGCGGGTATAAAAATGCACTCCCTGGAAAGCCCCGTTCACCGGCGAATACCCCATGCCCGTGGAGCCGGCGTCCAATTGGATGTAAGTCGCCGCGTTAAAATACGGCGAGCCGTCGGCCCAAACCTGGCCGTTCTTGCGCACGGTCGTGAAGATAAACCCCTCCTCCGGCGTCGGGTAATATCCTTGGGACGCGGGCGTGGTAATCGACCCGGTCGAAAACCGCTCGCGCGTGAGGTTCGTATAAGTTCCCAAATTTTCCTGGGCGAGCGCGGGATCGCGCGGGCTGATCAGGAAATCCAATCCCCCGGCCTGATACCGGGCGACGGAAAAGCCGGAGGGCGATTGGCTGTCGATCGCCACCAAAACGTCGCGCGCAACGGCGCCAAAGCCGCCGCTATTCCAAATAATCGGGCTGGGCGCCCCTTGCGCGGACTGGAGGATATCGGGCAAATAGCCCATGCCATCCTCGGGCAGGCCGATATTCCAATTCACGCCCACCACCGTTTGGGGCAGCGCGCCCGGCGCGTTGGTCGCGGGCACCGCCACGCCTTGATAGGTGGGGATGCTCGCGGGCGTCGGCGTGTTGCCATAGTTGGCGTAAGTGGCCGTTACGCGGTCGGCGCTATTCGTATCGTTATTATGCGCCACGGTGCTTAACCCCACGTACAGGGTGTCGGGAAAATTCGCGCCCGCCGGAGTGGAGCAAAGGATGTTCCATCCATTCGTGCCGGTCACGGTGTTCGTGTTGGAATAATAAGTGAGGAAACGATCGCCCTGGCGGCGAATGCGCAGCCAGACATCGGGATAGGTGCACGCGCCTTTGTCCAACGTGTCCCCGGTGTACAAGGGGCCCGTGCCCGGCAAATCCAAAGTGCCGCCCCCCTGGTCGAACCGGCCGATGCTTTCGAGCTGCCCGTCGCGACCGAACGGCGCCAGCGGCATGGCGTTGATTTGAATGTTGGGGCTGCCGGGCGTCAGATTGGCCCGGACCATCAACGCGCCTTTGGCCGAATCTTGGGTGTCCAGGTTCACCGCCTCGACATTGAGCACGCGCACCCGGATGTCGAAATCGCCCGCCACCCGCTGGTAAGCATAGGTGAACGAATCCGGATTGTCGTACGTATCGCCGCCGCCGGCGGTGATTTTCAGCGAGCCGTCGAGGTTGGTTTCCACGATCGGCGAGATGGGATTGTTGATGTTCGTAACCGTCAACCCCCATTGGATTTCCGCGCGGGCTTCAGGCATGCCTATCCCAAGCCCCCCGAGCCAGCCCGCGCCCACCAGGGACGCCAGGCAACTCACTTTGCCAAACGATGTTATGCTCATGTGGATTATTCGAGTTTAACCGTCTTTTCCCCCCAGGCGCGAACCCAGGCCCGTTAACACCCGCCCCATCCAACCGCCCCCTCCCTTCCCGCGTCCAAGGGTTATCGCTAACTCCATACCTCCGCGAACCGGCGTCACCGGCGCGCGAAACCCTGGCATGGCCAAATCCGGCGCCACCGAGATTAACCGCCAAACACCATTTAAACAAGTAATACAGGTGATAATATGTGTTACTTATTCGCGGCTTATTGGTTACCTATTCGCCACAACCACAGCCATCGCGCCGCCGCTTTGCCGTTTACTCTTCCGCCAATCCCTGGTAGTCGTGGAACCCACACAGTAAACCATGAATATGATGAGCATTTTCCAACGAGAATTGATTCCGGCGTTGAGCGGCAAGCTGGCGCGCGCCATCGCCGGTCTGGCGGCCGTCGCCACGCTAAACGGGCTGCCGGACCGCCTGAACGCCGCCGAATTGCCGCTGCCCTGGCGGCAAACCGAGCTGGCGCAGCGGACTCAAGCGGACCCCCGGGTGCGGCAGTATATCATGCCCAAACGGGTGGTTTGGACCGCGCAAGGACAAGGCGTTGAAGTCGCGAACGCGGAGGCCCTATTGCGGGACAAAACCGGCCAAATAACCCTGGATTCGCATAATCCTTGCGTCCTCAGCAGCCGGGGGGACCAGCCGGCGGGAATCTTGCTCGATTTCGGCCGCGAAATCCACGGGGGCGTTCAGATCATGGTCTGGAATACGAAGACCGGAAAACCCGCGCGCCTGCGCGTGCGGTTCGGCGAATCCGCCAGCGAAGCCATGAGCGAGGTGGGCGGCGAAAAAAACTCCACCAACGACCACGCCGTGCGCGACCAAACCTGCCTGGTCCCCTGGTTGGGCACCCATGAAATCGGCAACACCGCCTTCCGCTTCGTGCGCATCGACTTGGCCGAACCGGATAGTTTCGTGCATTTGAAGCTGGTGCGGGCCGTATTCCTCTACCGCGACCTGCCCTACCTCGGCTCTTTCCGGTGCAACGATGAGCGTTTGAACCGCATTTGGGAGACCGGCGCCTATACCGTTCACCTCAACATGCAGGATTACCTCTGGGATGGCGCCAAGCGCGACCGGTTGGTCTGGATCGGCGATATGCACCCGGAAACCATGACCATTTGCTCCGTGTTCGGCCCGCAAAGCATCGTGCCCGCCAGCTTGGACCTCATTCGCCAGGAAACGCCGTTGCCCAAGTGGATGAATGGGATCAGTTCGTACTCCATGTGGTGGGTTTTGATCCAACATAGCTGGTACCGCTACACCGGCGATGCCGCCTACCTGCTGCAACAAAAGGATTACCTCGTCAAACTGCTCGCTCAACTCACGCAGTGCGTGGGGCCCGATAACCAGGAGAAATTGCCCGAAATGCGGTTCCTGGACTGGCCCTCCAACGAAAATAAACCGGCCATCCATGCCGGGTTGCAGGCGTTGCTAGCCATGACCCTGAATGCCGGGGGCGAACTCTGCCAAGTCTTAAAGGATACCGACACCCAGGCCAAGTGCGTGGCGGCGGCGAACCGGCTCAAAACGGTCCACCCGGACCCGGCGGGCAGCAAACAAGCGGCCGCATTACTCGCGCTGGCGGGGTTGAGCGATCCGCAAACCATGAATCGCGAAGTCATGGCGGTGGATGGTCCCCGGCGAATGTCGACCTTCTACGGCTATTACGTGCTCCAAGCGCGCGCGCTGGCGGGCGATTACCAAGGCAGCCTGGATTGCATCCGGCAGTACTGGGGCGGCATGCTTGACGTGGGCGCCACCACCTTCTGGGAGGATTTCGACCTGGCCTGGCTCGAAAACGCGGGGCGCATCGATGAATTGGTGCCCGCCGGCAAAAAGGACATTCACGGCGATTACGGCAATTACTGCTACAAAGGCTTCCGCCACAGCTTATGCCATGGTTGGGCTTCGGGACCCACGGCTTGGCTGTCGGAACACGTTTTGGGGGTGACCATTCTGGAACCCGGCTGCAAAACCGTGAAAATCGAGCCGCACCTGGGGGATTTGGAATGGGTGGAAGGCTCCTACCCCACCCCGCTGGGACCGATCCAGATTAAACACGTCAAAAGAGCCGATGGCACCATCAAAACCACCGTGCGCGCCCCCAAAGGCATCCGGATTAAAAAATGAGCGTCCATCCGGAATGAATACCGCTTGACCCTGCCGGGTCGAATCAGCGTGGGCGCCGCTGAAAAACGTTATTGAAATGCCGGCGGAGTTGTGACCAGACTAGTGCCCGGAAAACCGTAAATCCAAGCAAGACCAAATGAAAAACAAAGAGTACTCACTCAATCGGCGTCAGTTCCTGACGCGGACCACGATGGCCATGGGCGCCACCGCCCTTTACTTCCCCTATGTGGGCAACGTGTTGGGCGCAAACGACCGAATCAACGTGGCTTGTATCGGGGTCGGCGGCAAGGGCGAAAGCGACAGCACCGACGTTAGCAAGTGCGGCGGCAATGTCGTTGCCATTTGCGACGTAGACCAGAACACCCTGGACAAAAAGCTGAAGGAATTTCCCCAAGCCAAAGCCTACAAAGATTACCGCAAGTTGCTCGACGAGATGGGCAAAGACATCGACGCGGTGACCGTTTCCACCCCCGATCATAACCACGGCGTGGCGGCGATTCGCGCCATGTCCATGGGCAAACATTGCTTCTGTCAGAAGCCGCTCGTGCAGACCGTGAGCGAAGCGCGCAAAGTGCGCTCCTTGGCCCGCGAGAAAAAACTGGCCACCCAAATGGGTAACCAGGGCAGCGCCGAAAACGGCCTGCGCCGCGCGGTGGAAGTCATTCACGCCGGCATCATCGGCGCGCCCAAGGAATTGCATGTTTGGTCCAATCGCCCGGTCTGGAAACAGGGTTATGACCGCCCGGCGGGTGAAGATCCCATTCCCGCCTCGTTGGATTGGGATTGCTGGCTTGGGCCGGCGGCGACCCGCCCCTTCAAGAAAGACATCTATCACACCTTCCAATGGCGCGGCTGGTACGAATTCGGCACGGGCGCCTTGGGCGATATGGCTTGCCATACGGTTAACATGCCTTTCCGGGCTTTGAAATTGGGTTACCCCAACAAGGTCGAATGCGAAATCATGTCCCGCAATTACTCGGAAACCTTCCCCTTGACCTCGCGCATCCGTTATGAATTCCCCGAGCGCGACGGCCTGCCTCCGTTGAAGTTCTGGTGGTACGATGGCAATCCGGATAACAAATCCATGAACCCGTTGCGGCCCGACGCGGAACCCGCCAAGGAAATCATCACCATGATGGGCAAATTGCCGGGCAGCGGCGCGCTGATCATCGGCGAAAAAGGCAAAGTGTTTTCACCGGACGATTACGGCGCCCAGTTCTACGTCGCCCTCAAGGGTGAGGATGATTTTGTGGCGGCCGACAAGCATGAAGCTTGCAAGAGCGTGGCCCAATCCATTCCTCGTTCCCCGGGTCACATGCAGGAATTCATCAACATGATCAAGGATTTCAACAATCCGGCGTACTCGAATTTTGAAATCGCGGGTTACCTGGCGGAAGTCATTCTGCTCGGCTGCGTGGCCCTGCGCGTCGGCGAAGGCCGCCCCATGGAATGGGATGGCCCGGGAATGAAATCCCCGAACTTGCCGGAAGCGGCTCAATTCACGGTCCGCAACAACCGCCAAGGCTGGGAAGCTTAATTCCCCCTCGAAGCAACTTCAGGGCGCTCCCTTCAGGGGGCGCCTTTTTTATTACCGGGAGCGGCGGCCGGATTCGTTTTGGGCGTGGCCGCCGGCGCAACCGCCGGGGGCGCGCCCGTCGCGCGGCTGGGCGTCGCGGGCAGGGTAATCCAGCCTTCGTAAAGGCTGCGGTTATCCCACTGGGTGGGGTGCGTCAAAGTTAAATGGACGGTCTCCTTCGCCAGCGTGATCTTAAGCTGGCTAGCCAGCGAGTGCCACTGCCGATTGGTCGCGGTCAACGTCTGCGCCAGCGCCGCCAGATTCGTCAGCGTTTGGCGCAATTGCAGCGCGCTGGCGGCGTTCGTGGCCTTTAAATCGATCGCCATCCAGAATTGGTGGTTGGTCTCCCCCATAAACAAGGTCTCTTTTTCGATGGCGCCAAAGGCGGCGTTGGTGATCGCCTGGGTCAACGCGGGCAGCATTTTGGCCAGCGAGACATAGGGGGCGGCATCCAACTCGAACCCCTCGGGAAACGGGGAATCGCTGTCGGTCTCGCGCTGGCCGGCCATCGCTAAAAACACCCCGGGCTTGCGCTCCCAGCCTTGCACCAGCGGCGAAGGCTGGTTGGCGGCTTTGCCGGCCACGATTTCAACCGCGTCATCGGTCGCGGTTTCTTCCCCCAGCAAAAAGACGTCGCGCAACGGGCTATAGATATAGATCTCATCGTCGTAACTGAAACCATGCCAGGCGGGATTCTCCTCCACTTTCTCCAGCGGCACGTCCTCCTTGGCGGCCAGTTTTTCCAGCGCGGCCAACACCTCCTGCCGGTAAGCGGAAGGCATGCGCAGTAGCCCGGCCCAAGCGTCCTCGTCATCATCCATGCCGCCAAAAAACGTCAGCGATTCGCAGCGCGCGAAATCCATTTTAAACTCTTCGCCCGCGGCTTGAATCGCCAGGTTGAAAATAGCCTTGGCCTGCCCATTCCGCACGAGCCCGCGATAAAAATCGGTTTGCGCCAAGGCCTCCATGTCGAGATGGAAAACCCAGCGCGCGTCCGCCATGACCCAGCGGCGCGGGACTTCCCCCGCCTGAGCCAAGCTGGCCGCCAACGCCAGCAGCAAGCCGCACCACCCCCC
>DBTJ01000121.1:0-239 GCA_002306985.1 Verrucomicrobia bacterium UBA1319 | reverse complement strand
AGCAGCAAGCCGCACCACCCCCCCCAACGCCTCACTCGCCAAAACAATTTCATAACTCCGCGCAATGTAGTCGCCCGCGTGGGTTTGGCGATCCTTTATTTCGCGGCGGCAAAACCGCCGACGTCCGCGCCGCCTCATAATGCTCCGGGGGCGTTTTCATAAAGCAAACTCGATGGTTGACACGTTTTGGCGGCGGTCATAAAGATTGCTTATCTCAGGGCGGGGTGAGATTCCCCACC
>DBTJ01000083.1:2277-4091 GCA_002306985.1 Verrucomicrobia bacterium UBA1319 | reverse complement strand
GCTCGCCGCAGGCGTTGGGGAATTGTTCGGCCAGGCCGCTGAAATTCGTCCACTGGGTGAAGGTGATTTCCCAAGGTTGCGTAGGCAGGCCGCCATAAGTGGCATCCCAGCCCGTCTTAGCGGGCTGATAATAGACAATGGAGTTGCTGACGCCGTAAAACACATTTTCGTTGCCCAATGCCGGGGCATTGCCCGCAAAATACAGACTGGCCAAGCTGCCGCAGTAGTTGAAGGCATCGCCGCCGATACTCGAAACGCCGGCCGGGAGGTAGATGGACGTCAGCTTCGAGCAATTGAAGAAAGCGGCTTCGTCGATACGGGTCAGGGACGCCGGCAAGAATACGCTGGAGATTGCGCTCCACGCGCAGGCTCGATATTTCATCTCTTTCACCCCTTCCGGAATGCGGCAGGGGCCAATCCGGCCCGTGGGATATTGCAGTAACACCGTTTGTTCCTTGTTATAGAGCGCTCCATCCCAGGAGCTGAAACAGCGGTTATCGGGATCGACGGTAATATTCGTCAACCCTCCGCAGCCGGAGATGGCCCCTTCGTCGATATTGGTGAGGCCTGCGGGAAGGTTTAGGTTGCCGAGCCCGGAACAGTGAAATAATGAGGAACTAGCCAAGCTTTTCAAAGTATCGGGCAAGCTGAGGCTGGTAAGGTTGGAAGTGTAAAAGTACGCACTGGGGCCAATGAGGGTTACGCCCTCCGGCACGGCGTACGCCCCAGTTTTACCGCCGGGATACAGGAGTAGGACGGTTTGGTTCTTATCGAACAATACGCCCTCCCGGCTGGCGTAGTTGGGGTTGTCTGGAGCCACCTCGATCTGGGTGAGGCTTCCGCACGAGGCAAACGCGCCGGCGCCAATGGATAGGACATTTGGGGAAATGGCCGCTTGCGAGATGGCGGTATTCGAAAAGGCGTTTGGGCCGATATTGGTGAGTCCCGCCGATAATTCGAGGTTCGATAGCTTTTTGCAGCCCGAAAAAGTCGAGTTACCAATGCTAGCCACGGTGGCGGGCATTTGCACTTCGGTCAATTCCCGCCCCAGACAGAAGGCGGCGTCGCCAATGGAGACCAGGTTTTTACCCAGGTGGGCGAATTTTAGTTTCACACAAAAATAGAAGGCTTGCTTGTCAATGGCGACGACTTGGTCGGGTAAGGACACACTGGCCAGTTCGCCGCAAAAGCTGAACGCCTGGCTGCCGATGTTGGTGACGCCTTTGCCGATGGATACACTGGTCAAGTTGACGCAGTCGAGGAAAGCTTCACTCGGAATGTTGGTGACTCGGTCGGGGAGTTTGATGCTGGTGAGATGGTGGCAACTGCCAAAGGCGGCCTCGCCGATTGTGGTTACGCTGGCGCCGATAACCAGATTGCTCAAGGCCTCGCAGGCCGAGAACGCGAATGGGCCAATCGTGGTGACGCCGTTGGGGATGGTAACGCTGGCTAGTGTTGCGTGGTTAGCAAACGCGGTTTCGCCAATGTGGGTGACCACTCGTCCATCGATACTATAGGGGATTACGAGCACGCTTTCTTGGCCGTTATATTTAAAAATGCTCACGGTATTCGACGGCGTTACCCAGGAAGCAAACGGCGGTTTCAACATCCAGGTGGCCGTGGGACGGCTGGCGTAGGTGTCGCTCCAACCACGGGTATCGGCGAGGTAAAGTACCAGCACGTTGGTGGCGCCGGCAAAGAGATCCTGTCCGGCGGTGGGCGCGTGGGTTTTAGAAGTTATCGGATCGCGAACGCCGCGCCAAAGCGAGCGGTCGTCCGTGGCTTCATTGCCCACCCGCCGCTACTTGCTTGCG
>DBTJ01000083.1:997-2045 GCA_002306985.1 Verrucomicrobia bacterium UBA1319 | reverse complement strand
ATCCCCCCCCCGCCGCTACTTGCTTGCGTCCGCCGCCAAGCCGCTGGGATAGGACACAATTCCATCCCAACATCTTGACAGTATATTAGTGGTTCGGATAAGTGGATGAGCATGCGCCGCGCGAAAATCGCTTTTTCTTTAACGAAGATTATTACTGGCCTAATGATGGTATGCCTGTCGAGAGCGCCGGCGCAAGGCGCGTCCATCCCTCGCCTCGAAGTGGCGCCCGCCCAGGCCATGGTGGGGGATCCAGTGAAAATCGTTTTGCGGGGTTTTCCCAGTAATCAGGCGGTGATCGTCCGAGTCTGCGCCTCGAATCTTTTTGGACGCGGGTGGGAATCCCGCGCCGAGTTCCTGACGGATCGACGCGGCCGGGTCGAGGTGGCAACGCAAGCGCCGCGCTCGGGCACCTACCGGAAGGCCGACGCCGACGGGCTGTTTTGGTCCATGGCGCAGGCTATTGGTCAAAAGGTCACTCCGGATTTCACCCGCGATAAACTCGATCCGGCCGACTTCCAGCTTACGGCTGACGTCAATGGCCAAAGGGTCGCTCGCGCGCAATTCCGCCGTCTTTTCGTAGCCCCGGGAGTGGAGCGAATATTCGTTCATGACGGTCCCCTCCGGGGCGCGCTATTCGTTCCCTATGGCAAGGGCCCTCATCCCGCGGTGATCGTGTTGAGCGGATCAGAAGGGGGACTGCGTGAACGGCCCGCCGCCTATCTGGCGTCGCAAGGTTACGCCGCCATGGCGTTGGCCTATTTTGGCTTCGATGACTTGCCCCCAGCGTTGGAAAAAATTCCCTTGGAATACTTCGAAACCGCCCTTCGATGGCTGCAAGCGCGCCCGGAAATTCGCCGTCATGGAATCGCCGTGTTGGGCAGTTCCCGGGGTGGAGAACTGGCGCTGCTGTTGGGCGCGACCTTTCCGCAAATCAACGCGGTCGTGGCCGATATGCCCAGCGGCGTGGTGTGGGCGGGTGGCGTGGACGCCCAGGGGAACGATCAGCCCGCCTGGACCTATCGCGGCCAGCCGCTGGTTTTCCTGAGTA
>DBTJ01000083.1:0-721 GCA_002306985.1 Verrucomicrobia bacterium UBA1319 | reverse complement strand
GGAGCCGGACCAAAAGCAATTGGCCGAGCGGATTCTGAAAACGCAACCTTTGGATGTTTCGCTGCTGTATCGGATGGCGCTGGAGCATCGAGCGGCCGCTGAGCGAGCCCGTATCGCGGTGGAACAAATCAGGGGTCCCGTCCTCTTGATTTCCGGACGTGATGACCGTATGTGGCCATCCACACTCATGGCCGATCAGGTGTTAACCAGTCTGAGACAGGCGAAGCATCGCTACCCGGACCAGCATCTGGCCTACGCGAACGTGGGGCATTTCATACCGCTCCCGGGCCTCCCAGCCACGGTGCATACCGTGCCGAGTCCGCCCTTGGAGATCGCCCTAGGCGGCGAGAGCGAACCCACCGCGGCCGCCGCCGTGGATTCCTGGAAGCGAACGATCCAATTTCTTCGCGCGACCTTCCGCTAGCCCATTGAGCGCGCTGGCGCGAGTGAGCGTACCCTTTCGCCAAGGTCAATCGTCACCTTATGGCCGCGTGGCGACGCGGTAAAAGGCCTTCTCGGCGGGGCGGGAGAGCGCGACGCGTTTTTGCGTGGTGGCGGCGATCACAGTCTTGGCCATTGACCATTCGCCGTTGAGCGTGGCGCAACTCTGGATGTCATAGGTCCTGCCGGGAACCGTTTGGAAATAGAGCGCGAATTGGCCGGCCTCAAGGGGTGTTTTATCCTCCTCGATCAGGTCTTCCGGCCGCGCCGTACTCTCGAA
>DBTJ01000179.1:488-29126 GCA_002306985.1 Verrucomicrobia bacterium UBA1319 | reverse complement strand
GCCGCCTGAACGTTGCACTGTCCAGATCTATGAAAACCCAACGAAATATTTTGTTTTTAGTGTTGTTAAGCTTAGGCCTCGCTCAGGCGGGCTCCGGGGATTTTCACGATGCGTTTAAAGGCAAGCTGGGCGTGGGGTGGACCTGGGTGCGCGAACAACGCGACGCTTGGCGGGTCTCGGAACGCGGGCTCGAAGTGCGCCTGCTGCCAGGCAACATGTGGGGCGGCGCGAATAACGCGCGCAATGTCCTCGCGCGCCCGCTGCCCGATTCCACCGCCCAGGAAGTGATTATCAGCCTCGATTTGGAAAACCACCCGACCGAGCAGTATGAACAAGTCGATTTGGTGTGGTATTACAACGACCGCAACATGGTGAAACTGGGCCAAGAACTGGTGGACGGCAAACTCTGCGTTGTCATGGGCCGGGAAGAGAACGACCAGACTCGCACGATCGCGATCGTTCCTTTGAGCGCCTATTCGGTGCGGGTACGCCTGCTCGGCAAAGCCGGTCATGTCCGGGGTCAATTTCGCTTGCCGGATGACGCGGATTGGCGTGACGTGGGCGAATGCGATTTGCCCGCCCAGGGCGCGCCCCAGGCTAGCATTCAGTGTTATCAGGGCACGGAGACGGTGGAACATTGGGCGCGGATCAACCAGTTCCGGATCGAATGCCGCGCCCCTTAAGACTTGCCCCGCGGTTATCGCCTCCGTCGCGAAGCTCGTGGTTGACTGCGCCCGATGGGCGGTTTCGGGCGTCTTCCATCCGGTTTTTGAGCGGGCCGGCTTCGCTGCGGCGCCACGCCTTGACCCGCTCGCGGACCGGAAAGCTGACCCGCGAGTTTGAAATCGACCTGTTTTTTAAACCGATCCACCTTGCCCACTTGCACCGTAATATGATCGCCCACTTGAACCACTCGCCGGGTGCGGCGGCCAACGATTTGGTTTCGCTGCATGTCGTACACGTACAAATCATCATGCAAACAGGAGAGGGGCACTAGACCGCTCATGGCCAAACCGGGCACATCGACGAAAAAGCCAAAATTGCGCAGGCTCGTCACCAAAGCCGGATAGGTTTGCGGCTTGCCCGAATCGAGCTGGGCGTTCAAAAACGCGAACAACTTCACGTCCTTGCTATCCCGCTCGGCGTCGGCGGAATTGCGTTCCGTGGCGGAAATATGATCCGCGATTTCCTTCAGCGATTGCGTGGCGCCCTGGTTTTGCGGGAAAAGCGCGCGATGCACCACCAAATCGGCGTAGCGCCGGATGGGCGAAGTGAAATGCGTGTACTTCGCTTTGGCCAACCCGTAATGGCCCAGCGGTTCCACCGCGTAGCGGGCGCGCATGAGCGATTTGAGAAAACCGATTTTCAACGCCGGACCGATCGGCAGGGTGTCCAACTTTTGCAAAAGTTTCTGCGTCTCGGAACGCTGGCGCAAATTGCCGCAGGGAATGTGGTAACTCAGCACTTCCTCGCGGTATTCGCGCAACCGCTTTTCTTCGGGCTCCTCGTGCACGCGATAAATCGCCTTGATATTGCGGCTCATCAAACGCGCCGCCACCGCTTCATTGGCCAGCAGCATGCACTCCTCGACCAATTGGTGGGAAATGTCGTTCTCCGTCTTTTCGATGGCGGAGATTTTCCCATGCTCGTCGAGACGAATCTTGGTTTCAGGAAAATCGAGATTCAGGGAGCCCGCCTTGAAACGCGCGCGCCGGATACGCTGCGCCAATTCGTTAAGATCATGCAGCATGCGTTCGAGATCGTCGTTGGGTTTGCGCCGCAAAATGGCGAGCACTTCGCGATAATTAAACCGGCGTTGCGAATGAATGACCGCCGGGTAGAATTTCGTTTGCAGGACGCGCCCATCGGCGGAAAGCAGGAATTCGACACATTTAGTCAGGCGGTCCACCGCCGGTTTGAGCGAACACAACTCATTGCTCAACGCTTCCGGAAGCATGGGGATCACGCGATCCACCAGATACGTCGAGTTGCCGCGCCGGCGCGCCTCCTCATCCATGGCGGCGCCGGGCTTCACATAGTGGGAGACGTCGGCGATGTGCACCCAGAGCTTCCATTGACTGGCCGAAACCCGCTGCAAGCAGATGGCATCGTCGAAATCCTTCGCGTCATCGGGATCGATGGTAATGACCGCGTGGCGGCGGCAATCTTCGCGTCCAGCCAGATCGGCGGGGCGGGCAGTGGCGCCCACCGCCCGCGCCTCCAGCAGCACTTTCTTGGGGAAATGCAGGGCTAGATCGTATTGGCGTAATACGGAAAGCATGTCCACGCCTTCTTCATCGGGCGCGCCTAGCACTTCGACAATTTCACCTTCCGGGTTGGTATGGCGAGACTCCCAAGCCTGCAATTCGACCACCACCTTGTCGCCAACGCGGGCCGGGCGACCGACATCGTGGGGTTCCGGCACGTAAACATCCTGCGGCATGCGCGGATCATCGGGAATCACGAAAAGGAATTGCCGGCTGCGTTGCAGCGTGCCGACGATCTTGGTGCGGCGCCGTTCCAACACCCGGATCACCTTGCCCGTGCTGGCCGGAATTTCTCCGGACCGAGAAGCTCTGGCGGTCGCATCGCGACGGACCAGGACTCGGTCTTCGTGCAACGCGGTGGACGTGGCGTTTTCGGGAATGACAATTTCTCCAAGAGTGTCGTCGTCCGGCTGAAGGAAACCTTTCCCTTGGCGATTCATGCGAATCCGTCCGGAAATCAAATCCGCTTCGCTGGGCAAAATATAGCAGTTGCCCTTGACCCGGGCGATGCGCCCCGCCTGTTCCAGTTCTCGCAAAACGCGCTGCAATTCCTGCTGGCGTTGCGGTTTGAGGCCGAGTCGGCGGAGCAATTCCGGGACATTCGAAGGAAGGTAATCTTTACGGCCAAGTTGCTTCAGAAGCTCTTCTTGCATTCACCTTAATCTGGCCCCGAAGGCGAATGAATACAAGAAGAGTGTGGAATTTTCGATCAGCGCCAAGTCGCGGGCGCCAACTGAGCTCGGCCTCTAGCGCGGACTATTCTTTTCGATGACTTCCCGCAGGCTAACCGGAGCGCCACCACGGCGTTTGCTCTCATCGGCCGCCTCCATGAATGCGAACATATTGAGGGTTTCCTCGGGACTGACCGGGGCCACGCCTGTCTGGAAAAACTTCACAATCTCGCGCACCAACGGAGCATAGTCGTCGCCGACCTCACTCTGCTCCGCGACGTTTTTCGAGCCGAACACGATCACCTTATGAGGCGTCGCCATATTGCGCAGGCCGTGCAATGAGCCAACCTTGCCATCGGACCAGACGCCGGTGGCAACGTCGATATCAGCGGTGGTGGTGCGCGACACGGTTTCGCATCCGGGACCGAGCACCGTGAACAGGGCTTCCACCGGATGAATACCGTACCAGAAGAAATCCGGATGATGCGGCTCCAGGGCGCAGGGACCGTAAGAGATGGCACCCCGAATCGTTCCGACATCCACTTTTTTCAAGGCTACCATGCTATCGTAATAGCGATACGCGGAGGAGGTAAAACACGGCACTTGACGCGCTTTGGCGAGACGGTAAATCTCCATCGCGTCCTTGAGCGACCCGGCCACCGGTTTGTCGATGAACAGCGTCTTGCCGGCTAGAATCACCGGCTTGGCTTGCTCCAAATGCGGCCGTCCATCCACACTTTCGAGCAGGACCACATCTACCTGAGCGCACAAATCTTCAATCGAATCGACAATTTTCACGCCATATTTCGTTTGCAACGCTTTCGTGTACTCTTCCACGCGGTCCCAGCTATCCGGCAAATCGCGGCTGCCCCCTTTGTAGGCGACGATCACCTTTGCGCCGGGAATGTGGTTTTTCGCGTTGGCATTGTTGAGCAACTCGGTGAAGGCGGTGGTGTGGGACGTATCGAGCCCGATTATACCTACCCGCAAATCGGCCGCCTGGCACGACCGCGAGGCCGAAGCGCTTAACAGCAGCAGACCGGTGAAAATGGCGAATGAATGACGGACCAAGGACGGTGCTAAACCTTTCATGGCGGTGAAACTACACGCGGCCACCAGGAAAGGGAAACGCAAAATTAGAGAGTCTGCGCGCCGCTTTTGAATTTTAACCGGGCATCGAGGGTTAGCGACAAGCTTTGAACCCCGACCACTTGCGCATGATTCAAAACGGCAATGAAACGAGCGCTTAGCCCGCTACCGCCCATTCCATCCGGCTTGAACTCGAGTCTACGGCTTACCGATTGATGGGAAGGCACGACCAAGGGACCATAAAATAACACCCGCGCACTATCTCGCCCTTGTAGCACGCGTCCATTTAAAGATTTGCCGTAAATCGCGCAATTTAACGGAATGGCCCATCGCTTCTTGCCGCGCTCGATTTGAACAAGAGCCCCTGCGTCCGAGAGCGTCAACGCCGAAGCGGTCCGATTGCTGATGGTCAGGGCGATATTTGTGGTTCCGATTTTTGAAAGCGAGACCGCAAACGGGCATTAGTTTTGCCTCGCTAAACCTCGGCTATGCCGTTCCTCATTCACAACCTCCCAAGTCTAAATCCCCACCCCACCATCCGGCTTCAATCCCTTGGCGATTTGGAAAACCTCAACGCTATTAAAGTACAACCCCTCCAAATATCCCCCAATATATCCACCTTCGCTCACCGTGAATTTAACATACTCAGGATAGCACGTCATCTGGATGAAATCCTAAGGCGCCGGGGGCGATTGAGCATCGATGCTTTCGCAAACCATTACCGAGCGCAAACTCACAAGCGTGATAGGCGATAACCGTTTCACATCGCTAAGGCAGCGCGAAAAAATAATTTGAGCAATTATGGCACGGAAATTTTACTTGCTGGCAAGACGTGAACGAGGAGCTAATGCGGACATCATTTTAATGCGGACATGTTCGCCGAAGTGCCCGTTTGACGGGGTTTTCAAGCAGCGCATGTCCGCATTATAATTGAGCTCCGTTGGGTGCGAGATATACCCGGGGTTGATGAAAACTACTACCCCGAAGCTCCAGGCGCTCCTCGAAGCCCTCCTGGAGGCCTACCGCCAATACTTGCTGCAGACCGCCGGAATGCAACCGTCGACCTGCCGGTGTTGGAGTTTCTATGTCCGAGAGTTTCTGAAGGCGCACTTTAAATCTCCTGCCGTACGGGTGGATCTGGGCGCTTTGGACCCGCCGAAAATCCGGCGCTTTTTCCAGGAACAAGCGCGGTCGTACCCCCCAGCCCGCTTGCAGGCGCTGGGAGTAGCCCTGCGCTCGTTCTTCCGTTTCCTCTGTTTGAGCGGTCGGCACCCTCAAGATTTAAGTGGAGCTATTCCCCGGATTGCCGACCCCGGCCGGGAAGAGTTGCCGGCCTATTTGAGCGAAGCTCAACTGGAGCAGGTCTTTCAGGCGGTCGACGAACACACCGTGGCGGGTCAGCGCCAGGCCGCGATCCTGCTATGCCTCGCCCGTCTGGGGTTGCGCGCGGGTGAAGTGGCCCAACTGAACTTGGAGGGTATCGACTGGCCGGCCGGCATCCTCCAGATCACGCGGACTAAAGGCCGAGTGGACCGCCTCCTCCCGTTGCCGCGCGACTTGGGCCAAGCCCTCGTACGTTACTTACGTCAACGCCCGCCGGACACCGATTGCCGCCGGGTCTTCCTCTCCTTGCGTGACGGCGGGCCGCTCGGTTCGCGCACGATCTCGGCGCTGGCCGGCGCCGCCCTGAAACGAGCCGCCATTCCCTGTGTGCGGCCCGGGGCCCACGTGTTCCGCCACACGGTGGCTTCGCATTTGGTGCAAAAGGGAGCCAGTCTCAAGGCCGTGGCCGATTGGTTGGGGCATCACTCGCTGACGACCACTCAACTCTATGCCAAGGTCAACCTGCCGATGCTCCGGACCGTAGCCCAGCCTTGGCCAACCGCGGAGGCGCCGCGATGAACCCCAAGACTTGCTCGCTGGGCCAAGCCGTCGATTATTATCTGAGCGTCCGCCGGCAGTGGGGCTTTGCCTTGAAAACCGAAGCCCGGACCTTGCATCAACTGGTGGGCTATGCCGCGCAACACGCCGCCACGGGCCCGTTGACGACGGAGCTCGTGCTGGCCTGGGCTCGAGCAACCGGCCACCGCCGCCCCCCGTTGGTGGGCCAGTCGTTTAGGCACCGCTCAGCGGTTCGCCCGGTTTTGGGCCGTGCTCGATCCCCGTACCGAGGTGCCCCCGCGCGGTGTCTTCGGCCCCTACTGTTCCCGCAGTCCGGTCCATTTCTATACGACCGAACAAATCCTCCAGATGTTCCACGTGGCGGGCACTTTGGAACCCCGGGACAGTTTGCGTCCATGGGCCTTTCAAACGCTCTGGGGCTTGCTGGCTTGCACCGGTCTGCGGGTCGGGGAAGCCCTGCGTTTGCAGCTCGAGGATTTCGACGGCCCCGCCGCCACCCTCACCATCCGACGTTCCAAATTTGGCCGCTCCCGCTGTCTGCCCTTGCTGCCCAGCACGGTGGCCGCCCTGCAAACCTACGGCCAACAGCGGCGGCACTATTTCCCGCACCCGCCGCACCGGCAACTCTTCCTTTCGTTGACCGGGCGGCCCCTCTCGTATGCGCAGGCCGAAAAGACTTTCCGCGCGCTACGCACCCGGTTGGGCTGGCATTTTAGCCCGCAGCCCCGCCTATACGATTTGCGCCATCATTTTGCCACCGAGCGACTGCTCACTTGGTATCGCCAGGGACAAACGCAAATGGAGCAGCATATGCTCACGCTGGCGACGTACTTGGGCCACCGTCAGATTCGCCATACGTACTGGTATCTCTCGGCCATCCCCGAACTGCTGGCCTTGGCCCACGCTCGGGCGGCGGCGCTGACCCCGGCGGGTTCCGGAGGTGCCCATGACTAAACCCGCCCCCCGCCCCCCGCTCCTTGCCGGAGCTCCTCCAGGACTTTTTCACGCAACGTTTGGAACGTCAGCGGCACCTTAGCCCTCATACCATAGCCAGCTACCGCGACACCTTTCGGCTCTTGCTCCGTTTTATCGAGCAACGGACGGGCCGGGAACCCGCCCCCCAACAGCTCACCCACTGGGAAGCTCCGGCCCTGCTGGCCTTCTTGGACTATCTGGAACAACAGCGGGACTGCCAGCCCTGCAGCCGCAACGTCCGTTTAGCCGCCTTGCGCAGCTTCCTGCGTTATGTCGCCCAACAGGAACCCAGCGCCCTGGCCTTGGCCCAGCGCGGTTTAGCGATCCCCATGAAACGCCATGACCACCATGTCCTGGGCTATTTAACTCCGCTCGAAGTGGAAGCCATCCTCGCGGCGACCCACGCCACGGAGAGCGGACGCCGCGATCACTGCCTCTTCCATCTGCTCTATCAAACCGGGGCGCGAATCTCCGAAGCCCTGAACCTCCAACGGCAGGATGTCCTCTGGCAACCCCGCGTCGAGGTGCAACTTCAGGGCAAAGGCCGCAAGCAGCGCACGCTGCCTTTGAACTCCGCCGTAGCCGCGGAACTCAAAACCCATTTGCGGAGACGGCCCAGTGAACCGACCGCCTGGATCTTCGCTAACCGCTGGGGGGAAGCCTTGACACGATCCGGGGTCCAAAAGCGTCTGGCACGCACGGTCCAAAACGCCGTGCGTCAATGCCCCTCATTAAAGGGACGATCGATCTCTCCCCACACCTTTCGCCACGCTTGCGCCATGCATATGCTCCAAGCCGACGTGGATATTACGCTCATCGCCCTGTTCTTGGGTCACGAATCGCCTTGTACCACCCATCAGTACATTGAACTGGATATGCAATTAAAAGAACAGTGTCTGAAGAAATTGCCGACCCTAAAAACCAAGGCCCATCGCTTCAAGGTCTCGGATCGCCTGTTGGCCTTCCTGAAAAATCTCTAATTATAATGCGGACATGCGCTGCTTGAAAACCCCGTCAAACGGGCACTTCGGCGAACATGTCCGCATTAAAATGATGTCCGCATTAGCTCCTTAATGAGGAACTCCTCATTAAGGAGCATATCCGCAGGGATCTGTAATGAGCTCACAACGCAGCCAGCAGGCAAAGAGCCAGCCAGAATGCTCCTATTATTTTTTCGCGCCGCCTAAATCCGGCATCCGCGGCAAAAGCCATGGTGGTGCCGGCCACCCTTTCATCGTTCAGGCTCATGATCGTTCGCTGATTTTCATTTGCATCCGCGGATTGGCCGCCTGAGCTGCATTCTCATGCGTACCCGCCCCGGCAGAGCAAGAAACACCCAGCTTTGGACAAAAGCGGTGGAGTGAGGGGCAAGAACGGGGCTTACTTTATATCGGATTGGGCAGCGGATGGGGAAACGAGGGAGGAAAAGACCCTGGCAAAGGCGAGTAGAGGTGGTTTTTGAACCGAGATAGAATGCGTGGAACGGCCACCTAAAACGGGGATAACATCGCGGCTTGAACCTTTGTTCAGATCAGAGTTGAATAAAGTGCCGGTCGATAACGTTAAATGGATCGAGTGATTATGAAGCAGAACCGTTCCGAAAATGCGCCCTCCCCGGATTCGCGCCGCCAGTTTTTGCGTCAAGGCATGGTGGGCGCCGCGTTGTTCGGCTTGGGTAGCGCCCTTGGCCTGCTGGCGCCGGCTTCCACCGCCCAAACTCCGCCCAAGAAAACCAGCTCCAGCAAACTGGGAACGGCCTATACTTACGATGTCGAAAGCCTGCGCAAAGTCGACCCCCAGTTGATGCTGTATCAGGAAAGCACTCCGCTTGATCCCGGGCTAAAAGAAATCCGCGCCCTGCAATGCGCCTCGGATGGGCGTTTGTTGGCGGCCGGGGACCGATCGGTGGTTACACTCAATGCCCAAGGAACGCGGGCATCCGAAATCCGCCTGGAGACCGCTCCACGTTGTTTGGCCATCGGCGACAATGGGAAACTTTTTGTGGGGCTGAAAAACCGCGTCCTGGTTTGCGCAAACGGAAGCGTCGAAACGCGCTGGGACGAGATCAAGGGTAAAACCGTGCTCACCGCGATTGCCATAGCGGAAAAAGCGGTGTTCGTGGCGGACGCCGGCAACCGCGCCGTTTGGAAGTACGATCTGGACGGCAAACTCACAGGCCGCGTTGGCTTAAAGGAGGGCTCAACCACCGCTTCGCGTTTCATTGTGCCCAGCCCGTATTTCGATTTAAAAATCGGCGCCGGCGCGAAATTATGGGTGGTGAACCCCGGGCAACACCGGCTGGAAGCTTTTTCCTTCGATGGCGAATTAATGGAATCCTGGGGCGAGACCTCCCTGCAAATCGCGGGTTTTTGCGGCTGCTGTAATCCCGTTTATTTCGCGATCTTGCCGAATGGCGGATTCGTCACGAGCGAGAAGGGGCTTACCCGCGTTAAAATTTACTCCGCCAAGGGCGAATTCGAAGGCGTGGTGGCGGGTCCGGAACAATTTCCTCAATACGCGGTAAACGCGGATTCAACCGCCACCGGGTTGGCCGTGGCGGCCGACGCCCAGGGCCGGGTCTTCGTCGCCGACAGCCTCACGCACCAAGTACGGGTGTTCGTCCGCAAACCGAAAGCTTGATTCATGGCGCCTATGTTAAATTCAATGAAAAACGCAAATTCCAGCCGCCGGGAATTTCTCCGCGCGGCGGGGCGCCTCCCGCTGCTCTGCTTGCTGGTGGCCACCGGGGGCGCGCTCCTCGAGCGCCGCCGCAATGCCAATGCCGCTTGCACCCGGGACCTGATTTGCCGCGAGTGCCCCTCGCTCTCCGCGTGCCCGCTGCCGCAAGCCGGCGCGTTTAAAACGTCCAATCCGCGATGACTATGCCTGAAATCCCCCAGAATCCCTCGCGGCGCGGCTTCCTCGGCGGAGGCCTCCGCGGCGCGTTCCTGTTTCTGCTCGGCGCGGCCAGCACGCTGCTGGGGCGCAACACGCAAAAAGAAAAAACCGTGTGGCAACTGGACCCTTACAAATGCATTCAGTGCACCCGCTGCGCCACGGAATGCGTCTTGGAAGTGTCCGCCGTCAAATGCGTCCAGGCCTATCCGATTTGCGGCTACTGCAAACTTTGCACCGGGTATTTCGATCCCCAGCCCGTCAGCCTAAATACGGCGGCGGAAAACCAGCTCTGTCCCGTGGGCGCCATCAAGCGCAAGGCGCTGGAAGATCCGTATTACGAATACACCATCGATGAACCCGTGTGCATCGGCTGCGCCAAATGCGTAAAAGGCTGCGTTTTATTCGGCAACGGCTCTTTCTTTCTACAGGTCCGTCATGATCGCTGCCTGAACTGCAACGACTGTTCGATCGCGCGGGGCTGTCCCGCCCAAGCTTTCAAGCGCGTGCCCGCCAGTCAGCCCTACCTCTTAAAGGACCGCGAACATCAGGCATGAACTTCTTTCCCCATCTTGTGACGAGCATTCACTCTCTTTCCGTTCAGGCGCGACGGCGGCTTATCTTGATGCGCGCGGGTCGGTTTTTGATCGGGCTTTTGCTGACTCTGTTTTTTATCACCTCGTGGACGACTCTCGGTGTCGAACGTTTTCCCCCGCCCGAATTCGAGCCGGGATACCAGATGCCCACGCTCACCACCCCTTCACCGCGCGCGAACGCCATGGATTACCTCGACGTGGCGGTATTGCTGGCCACCCTCTCGGCGGCCAGCTGGGCGGTGCTTAAAACACGCTCCCGGCGGCGCGTATTCGGCGTCATGATTTTTTCGCTGCTGTATTTCGGGTTTTACCGTAAAGGTTGCGTTTGCCCCATTGGTTCCATCCAGGATGTTGCGCTCTCATTGTTTAACCACGGTTACGCGGTGCCCCTCACGGTGTTGATTTTCTTCCTGGCGCCCTTGCTCTTCACACTCGCCTTCGGACGCAGCTTTTGCGCTGGCGTTTGTCCTCTCGGGGCCATTCAAGATATTTTCTTAATCAAACCGGTGAAGGTGCCGGGGCTTTTGTCTCAGGCCTTGGGCATGATCCCATATTTTTACTTGGGAACCGCGGTTTTGTTGGCGGCTACAGGCAGCGCCTTCATTATTTGCGACTATGATCCTTTTGTGGCTTTCTTCCGGCGGACCGGCAGCCTGCCTATGTTGATGTTTGGCGCGGGCATGTTGATTATCGCCATTTTTGTCGGACGGCCATACTGCCGCTTTTTGTGCCCTTACGGGGCGATCTTGCGGGTGCTATCGCGGTTCTCAAAATGGAACGTGACCCTCACGCCTACGGATTGCATCCAATGCCGGATCTGCGAAGCGGCATGCCCCTTTGGCGCCATCGCGGAACCTTCCGCCAAACCCGCCGGACCGCGCGGTACTTGGCCTCAGTTAATCGGTTCCATCGTCTTGGTGCCAGTCTTGATTGCCCTGGGCGGTTGGTTGGGCGGACGCATGGCGGTGCCGCTGTCGAAAATCCATCCCGCGGTTCGCTTAGCCGAACTGGTGGCCGCGGAAGACGCCGCCAAAACCGTGGACACCTCGGACGCCACCCGCGCCTTCCGCGCCACCGGCCGGCCCGTGGCCGAGTTGAACACTCAGGCCCTCGAAATCCGGAGAAATTTTGTCGGCGGGAGCTGGCTGCTGGGTGCGTTCATCGGCTTCGCTCTGGGCTTGAAATTAGCCGCCCTGGCTTGGGGGTCCGCGCAAACCACGTTCGATCCCGATTCGGCCAACTGCCTTGCGTGCGGGCGCTGCTACACGTATTGTCCCAAAGAAATATTGCGGGTGAAACAGGGGCAAAAAGTCGCTTGCGAAGTGTGCGCGGGGAAAACCTGAGTCCGCAATCATGAATCGATATTAAAACCAATAACTCCTTTTAGCCATGCCAGCCATCCCCAACAATTCGCCGGGTCCAGCAGCCACGGTCCGGCCGGTTTCCCCGAGCGAGCCCAATCTCTGGCCGCAATCCGCCCAAAAGGCCGCCTGGATCGCGCTCGCTTTCTGCCTGGTAGTCTTGGCTCTGCTAGTAACCAACTATGTCCAAAGCCTGCGCTCAGACCCGTTAACTTCCCCCGAACTCGCCACCCTCAAAGCCGAACTCGTGAAAAATCCGCTGGATGACAATTTGAAAAAGTCCATCCGCTTGCGGGATCTGGAAATGCGGCGGCAACTGACGCGGCACCAGGAATTGGGTGAACGCGGCGGATGGTTGTTGCTTGGCGGGATGGCGTTTTTCGTGCTCGCGATCAAATACGGCTATTATAAGAAAAAATTGGCCCGCCCCGACAAACGCCCGATTGTGGCGGTGAATCAAGCCCGGGAAATCCGCCACGCCATGGCGTCCGTGGGGATACTAACCGCCCTGGCGGCGGGAGGAGGTTGGGTGGTGTCCTCGCAATCGGAAACGAAAATTGTCGCGCCCATTGTCGTAGCCAAGGCGGCGGAGAAATCGGCGACCGCGCCCGCCGCTCAACCGGAGCCGGCGAAACCCGCCGCCGTGGCCGCGCCAACCACTCCCTATCCGACCGCCGATGAAATCGCCAAAAACTGGCCCCGCTTTCGCGGACCCGGTGGCATTGCGAACGCGGCTTATACGAATTTCCCCTTCACCTGGAATGTCGAAAAAGGCGAGAACATCGCGTGGAAAACCCCCATTACAACCCCCGGCGCCAATTCCGCCGTCGTGTGGGACAATACCGTTTTCATCACCGGTGCCAACGCCAAGAAACGTGAAGTCTCCGCCTACGAATTAACCTCCGGCAAGATCTTGTGGCAAAAAACGGTTGAAACCGGCGCCCCCGCCGGCACGGAACCGCCCAATGTCATGGAAGATAGCGGCGGCTTCGCCCCGTCGACCGCGGTCACCGACGGCCGCCGGGTTTACGCGATTTTTGTCACGGGCGATCTGGCGGCTTTTGACCTGCAGGGCAATCCCGTTTGGACGCGATATTTAGGCCGCCCGGACAATTCCTACGGCCATGCCTCTTCGCTTGATTTTTATCAAGACCGGCTGATCGTCCTGTTCGATCAAGGCGATGGCAAAGGCGACAAATCCAAATTGTTGGCGTTGGAAACCGCCACGGGTAAAACCGCCTGGGAAAGTAAACCTCGGCCGGTGCCTAATTCCTGGGCTACGCCTATCACGATCAAAGTTGGCAAGCGCGATCTGATCGTAGCCTGCGGCAACCCATGGGTCATGGCTTACGACGCCATCAGTGGCTCCGAAGTCTGGCGCGCCAAAGCCTTGTACGGAGAGGTCACGCCTTCGCCGATCTATTCGGCGGGCCTGGTATTGGCGGTCATGGATGGAGAAAACCTTTCCGCCATCAAACCCGACGGCGAAGGGGATGTGACCAAAACGCAGGTTGCCTGGAAAGCCGAAGAAGGCTTGCCTGATATCACCAGCCCCGTTGCCGATGGCGAATATGTGTATCTAATCACTTCTTCCGGGGCGTTGACCGCTTACACGCTAGCCACCGGTAAAAAAGCCTATTCGCAGGAGTTGGAATTGAGCTTCAAATCGTCACCGAGCATTGTCGGCGACCGACTGTTGCTGATCGACGAAAAGGGTGTCGCCATTTGGGTGCAGACCGGACCGAAATTCAAGGAACTGGGGCGTTGCGCATTGGGTGAGGAAATCCTGGCGTCCCCAGCGTTCCTTGATGGCCGCATGGTATTGCGCGGCAAATCCAATTTGATTTGCGTCGGTAAAAATTAATTCGTCTGCGTTCGGTCACTCAAGCTTTCCCCCAACCCCAATAACGGGGACGCCATTTTTGATTGCATATCCCCGGCAAGCGTTCATGGTAATTCGCCATGAAACACCCCGGTTTTTTCCAACTTGCCCCAGCTTTTGTCTTGGCCTTTTGGTTTGCGGTAACGGCCTCAGGACAAACCAACTTGCCCCGGTGGAATGTCCTCGACGAAGGCGCCATCGGTGACGGCGCGACCGATTGCACGACCGCCTTCCAACGAGTGTTGGACCGGGCCGGCAAAGCGGGCGGCGCGGTGGTGGAGGTGCCCGCGGGGCAATACCGAATCGCCGGCCACCTAGCCATCCCGGCCAACACCACGTTGCAAGGCATTTACCGGGTGCCGCCTACTTGCGGGCCGATGGCCATCGGAAAACTAACCGGTTCCGTTTTATTCGCCTACGAAGGGCGCGGGACTCAAGATGGACCGCCCTTCATCCAGCTAGCGGGGAATAACGCGGCGATTGCCGGATTGATTATCGCTTACCCGGACTGGAAGCAAACCGATGTTCCCCCCATTCCCTATCCACCCTGCGTGGCTTCCACGGACACCGAAAACGTGGGCGTGCGCGATTGCTGCCTGCTCAATCCCTACGAAGGCATCAAGCTGGTGCGGGCGCATCGCCACATGGTTAGAAACGTGACGGGCTACCCCATTTGGCGCGGGTTGTATGTGGACGAGTGTTATGACATCGGCCACATCGAGAACGTCCATTACTGGCCCTTCGGCGTGAACTACAAACCCGAGGATCCATTTTGCCAGTGGGTTAACACGCAAGGGGTGGCCTTCGAGTGGGCCCGCACCGATTGGCACTACGTGCATAACACCTTCTGCTTCGGCTACGGGGTCGGCTACAAGTTTTCCCAATCCAAACAAGGCAGCGCCAACGGCAACTTCCTCGGCATCGGCGCGGATTCCTGCCAGCGGGCCGTGGTGGTGGAGCAAGCGCAGCCGCCCGGCTTGCTGATTTCCAACGGTGAATTCGTGGGACGCTGGAGCAGCACGGATGCGGTGTGCATGGTTATCGCCCCGGGGGTGGAAGGCAAAGTCAGCCTGGTTAACTGTTCCTTCTGGGGGCCCATCGACCGCTGCGTATGGATGCGCGCGCCCGCGGGCCAACTCACCGCCTCGGCCTGCAATTTCGTGCAGTGGGATCAAGGCGGCGTGGGCTCGCCCGCTCTGCAAATCGACGCGGGCCGCGCCATTGTGCAAGGCTGCACCTTTGGCCAGGAAGGCCTCGCCGCTTCGATCGGGCCAAAGGCCATTTCCGCCATACTTACGGCCAACCAAGCGGCGGGCGGTTTCCGCGTCGATAACCAGGCCGGCAAAAAAGCGCAAATCGCGCTGAACGAAGGAGACAATATCGAATGGGGGGAAACGGCCCGGCGGCATTACGCGCTGGAAATCGGCGCGCCAGGTGACGGACGCTATTTGCGGAATTGGAACGGCCAGGAACGCGTGAACCGGCCGGTCCGCTGGTCGGGGCCCGTTTCGCAATTATCCCTACCCGTCAATCCCGGCGAAGCGTACACCCTTTCGATGGAATTGAGCGTGCCACCCGCCGCCCTATCCCCCGAGGCGGGCCTGTACTTGGATGGCCAACGGCTTTGCCCGCTGACGGCCACCAATCGCTTGACGACCGCTTTGCCACCCTCGAAAGAAACCCGCCAAGTGCTGGAACTGCGCTGCAAAAGCTGGGTGCCGCGCGAGACCAACCCCGGCTCGCAAGATGGCCGGACTTTAGGGGTGCAGGTTTTCAGCGTGACGATGCAATCCGCCACAGCCGGGGCGCGCAAATTCAGCGCCAACACAGGCGAGTGGCTGGAGGAGGCAAAATAGCCAAGCAGTGGCCGCGAATCAACGCGACCACGCCGGACTGAAGCCCCACCAGACTGGCTAAGCCTGCTGTTGTTCGAGCTCGCGCAGGACTTCGGGATCGCGCACATCCACCCAGCGGCCGGCGATTTCCAGCCCCGCCAGGTTATGGCCCGCCGTTTTCAACGCGGTGATCGCATCGGTCAATTCATATTCGCCGCGCGGAGATTTTTGCAGGCGGGCGGTGTATTCAAAAAGACTCGGTTGAAAAATATAAACGCCGGCGTTGTACCAAAAAGGATCGCCCGGTTGGAGATCGCCGGATTGCCGCAAAGCTTCGAGGTCCCGAGGACCGGGCTTTTCGACGAGTTTCCGGAAATTGAACTGGCTATCGAAAATCACGATGCCACCCTTGGCCACGTCCGCCCCCCGGGTGACCGTAAGCAACCCGGCATAGGGACCTGTTTGAAAGCGCGCGCGCATTTGATGGTAGGTTTCCTCCTTGACCAAGATATCGCCATAGGTCAGCAGAAAATCATCCTTGCCCACGAATTCCTTGGCCAACTCCGGCGCTTTGCCGGTGCCGTCTTGAACCGTTTGCAGGCCATACTGAATTTTCGCGCCCCAGCGCGAGCCATTCCCGAAATATTCCTCGACCACTTCCGCCCGGTAGCCGGTGACCAGGAAAAACTCGCGTATGCCGGTGGAGATCAGGCCGGTGATAATATGCTCCAGAATCGGCTTGCCCCACACTTTTAGCATGGGCTTGGGCAAATTGTTGGTAAGCTCGCGCATGCGGGTACCCTTGCCCGCAGCCAGAATGACTGCTTTCATTTGGATTGAAGCTTTAAAAGACAACGTCCGGGGCGGGCTCGCTCCCACCCCGGACGGCCGCGAAAAACCTTAATTACGCGCCGTACTTATCGAACATGCCGGCGTTGGCCTGCATATAGCGAATAAGATACTTGGCCTCGAACAGGCCCAACGAACCCAGATTGGCGCCGGTTTCGGTGAACCGCTCGAGCTTATCTGAGCCGGACGTGGCCGAAGAAAGCAGCACCGGCACGGGATGCCAAGAATGGCCCTTCATGGGGGCGGGCGTCGAGTGGTCGCCGGTAACGGCAAACACGGCGGGCAGTTTCCGCGTGAACACCGGCAATGCGGCGTCGAATTCTTCGATCGCTTTCACCTTGGCGGCGTAATTGCCGTCTTCGCCGTATTTATCGGTGTATTTGAAATGGATGAAGAAATAATCGTAGTTATCGTATTCGGCCAGATAGCGCTCGAACTGTTCCTTGATGTTTTGGGCGCCTTCCAGCTTGGTCATGCCTACGAGTTGGGCCAACCCCTTATACATGGGGTACACGGCGATACAGGCGGCCTTCAGGCCATAGCGCTCTTGAATGGTGGGGATCAACGGCTGGTGCGCCATACCGCGCATCAGGAAACCGTTGGCGGGCTTTTTCGCCGCGATGACCGGCAAAGCCAATTTGTAAAACTCATTTACCAACTTGGCCGCCTTCTTGGCTTTGGCGGATTTCTTGTCCACCGCGTCCGCCGCCGGAATGGGCAAGCCCTCGCGATGAGGATCGGCATCCGTCAATGGGCCTTCGAGCCCTTTGCCACGGAAAATCACCACGAACCGATGCTCTTTACCGGCTTTGATGATCACTTCGGCGTCTTCCACCTTTTTGATTTTCTTGGACAGCAATTCGCACAACTCCTCGCAAATGGGGGTGGCAATGCGGCCGGCGCGACGGTCGGTGACGATGCCCTTGGCATCCAGGGTGCAGAAATTCGCGCGGGCAGCCACATCGCCGGCTTTCAATTCCAGGCCTAAACCGAGCGCTTCGATCACCCCGCGACCAACTTGGAACTCGATGGGATCGTAACCGAACAGCGCCAAGTGCCCCGGACCGCTGCCCGGGGTAATGCCCGGGGCCACAGGAATCATGCGTCCTTGGGCGGCATCTTTGCACAAGGCGTCCAAGTTCGGGGTTTTGGCCGCCTCCAGCGGAGTCAGGTAATTGTTTTCCTTAATGGCGATGTCGCCCACGCCATCCATGACCAGCAAAGCGATTTTATTCTTCGGTTTCAGGGTCAATTCAGAATAAAGGGAGTCCAAATTCATATATAAAACTCACGTCGATTGTTGCAACTAAACGAGATGGCTGCCAGGCCGCCCGGTTGCGAACCTTTACATCAGCCCCTGCTTTAGCCAAGTTCTACTTATTAGCCGAAAAAGCGCGCCGAGTCAATGCGGCTTGAATCCAGCCAAAATTTTTGGGCCGCAAAAAAACCGAAAATAAGACGTCAAAGAAGCGACCTTCCCCATCACCCCAGCGCGACAAGTTGGCCGGGAGTCAGAAACCAGTCCAATGCCGCGCATTTGCCCTTAGCCAGCTTTTCGACGGTTAAACAGAGTAAGCCAGCTTTTTTAAACGGCACTTGCAGCGTGTTTTTATGGCCGGTTAGCAACAGGGACGCCAGTTCTCCAAGGAATGGTTCATGTCCCACCAGGAGAATGCTTTGTAAAGGGCTATGCCGAGCGCAAAGCTCGGTGAGAAGATCCGCCGGTTGCGCCATAACCGCCAACTGATCGGTAAAAGCTAAACGGTCCATTTCGTCTAAAGCGCGCGCCGCCAACTCCGCCGTCTGGCGCGCCCGCGCATACGGACTGGACAAAATTAAATCGAATTTCAAATCCAGCGCCGCCATACCCGCCGCGATCTTGCGCATTTTTCGCTTTCCCTCGGGCGTTAAAACCCTGGCGGCATCCACTTTTGGATTGGGGGAAAAATTCAGTTCAGCTTTAGCGTGGCGCAACAGGCAGATTTGCATAGGGGATAGAATGCGAAAAGCGGGGCGAAACGATTTATTTGCCCGCCCAGTAATATTTGCCGCGGCCAACGCGTTTGATTTCCTTAACGCGTTTGCCCGTGCTCGCCAGCCAAGCATTGATCTGCATACCGGAAACGCCGAGGCTGGCGGCCAATTCTTTAGGTGAGAGCCCGGTTGCGCCGGCGGTTTTCAAAGCTTCGATAACCGCTTCTTTAAGTGCGCCACGAGGAGCTCGCTGGCCGGCGTTGGGGCGGCCGGCGGCTTTAGCGCCGATGGCGTCGAGTTCTTTTTCTACATTTTGTAATTTACCCATCAGTTTTTCGCGTTCTTGAAGCAACTGAATGGCCTTCCGCAAATCAGCGGATCGGTAATTCGACAATTTCATGATTCAGTGATTATGGCGCGGCCTAAAACCCAGTGATTGACGCAAACCGCAAGGAATGCATTTATCAAAATGCCCGTCCAGGCCGCCGCCTGTGTTTTAATGATTCTTATACCTAGCGCAGATCGTGCGCGAGAGAGTTTATGGCTGTCTTAAGCAACAAGTATATCACACAATAATAAAAAGATCATCCATAGAGTCTCATGATTAATATAAAAGGAAACTCTAAGGCGCGCAAGGAATTAGTGAAGTTAAGTAAAGCAAACCCCGAATCATTGATGCCCTGAATCAATCAAATGTAATAGGCATATAATATATGCTACGAATTTGCGTAAAACCACCAGCGCATCTTCGAACGCTCATATCGAGCGAAGAGCCGGCCAGCTACATCATTCCATTCCTATGCAATTCGTCATACACCGAGGGAAAGTGTTTGCGCGTGCAATCCGGGCACATGCCATGGGTGAATCGGGCGCTGGAATGGGCGGAAATATAGGATTCGATACGATTCCAATATCCTTTGTCATCGCGGATTTTCTTACAATGGGAACAAATAGGCAATAACCCACTCAGGGTTTTGACATTTTCCAAGGCGGCCTGAAGCTCTTGAATGAGGCGTTCACGCTCGGTTTCAAGCCGCTTGCGCTCGGTGATGTCCCGGGCAATGCCCTGCACGGAGCCTGGTGCATTGGCGGTTTGCGCGGCGCGCAGGCTAAGGTCGCAAATAACGATTTTGCCGGAACGCGAAACCAGGGTGAGTTCCCGGCTGGGTGGATTCGGATCGGCTGCGAGTTTCGCGACCCATTCGCCAATGGCGGCGACTTGTTCGGCCGGCAACATTTGCTCCAATTTGCGACCTAAGAGTTCAGCGGCGGCATAGCCCAGCGCGGTTTCTCCCGCAATATTGATGGAGGTAAAGCGAAGCTCCTTATCCAAGGTGAAAATGATTTCCTCGGCATTCTGAATCAACTCGTGGCAACGTTTTTCCAAGGCGTTCTCGCGCTCCAACCGCAGCCGGATAATCTCGGTCTGTTGGCGCACCCGCCGGCGCAACAGGGCAGTCCAGATCAACATCGCCGCCAGCCCGAGAGCGCCAACTCCCACCGCCTGCAGAACCCGTTCGCGGCTGATGTATCTCGGATAATTAAGGGTTTCCACCTGCTCCGGGCGGGCCACCAAAAGATTGAACGTCTGGAACTTGCCCGGTTGATCGACCTGTTTCCAGCAGACACCGGTGATCCGCACGCGACTGCCATTGGGAGGCAGGTGAGCCGGGCTATTCGTAGGGGAACCCGCCACATTAACGCTGAAAGTGATTTGGCCGGATTGAACAATCAAGACGGGCCCGCTGGAATCGGACAATTGATCCAGCAGCGAGCCTTCCAACTGCACCATTTGGCTTTCGAATTTGCCCCAAACAACTTTGTCGGCCTTTATTTCAACGGCATGGGGTAGCGGTGCCGCGCCCAGGTTCCGCAGGGTTACATCCTCGAGGTACGGCGCATGCGCGCCCGGGCAATAATATCCGGTCACCTCCATCAAATCGCCCATCGCCACGACGGCCTTTTCCGGTCGCAAGACCCGTAGTCCGGCGCTGGCATCCTGGATGACAAAGAAGGGCCCCGCTTCGGCCAAGGTAACCACCCCCTGGATACGCACGCGATGATGGGGTAATTTCTTATGATCCAGTCCTTTTAAGCCGGCGATCGACTCCGCTGGCGTAGCCAAGGAAATCGCCACCGGCGACGCTTGCAGTGAGCAGCGGCGGTCATCCGGCACAAACAGTTTGAACTCCTTGACCCGCCGCAAGTCATCCAATGCCACCGCTCCAACCCCGGTGAATTCGACGGTGGCATCCAGCAAATCCTCCAATTTATGCCGCGGGAATGGGTTCCCTAATATGAAAACATTCCATCGCCTTCGCGAATCATTGATCTCGACCATGAAATGGTTCAGATCTCGATTGGTTTTTCGCACCACGCCCGAAATGGTGATCCATTGGCAATCCATGGCGCCGGTCACCAATGCCTGCAGTGAAGGCCGTGAAGCGGAAGGGAAAGCCCCCGGGCCGAGCACCTTGACGCTAGGCCGGATGATCACCGGCATCACGTCGCTGGCGTTGCTCAACCCTTCGACTTCCACCTCTTGTCCCGCTTGGATAGGAAACGTTTTCCCCTCCAAGCTGACAAAGACGCCTCCCGTGGGATCATGCACAAACAAAAGCGACCATTCGGGATCGTAAAAAGTGACCGTGCCCCGGATTCGCACCGGATAGCCGCGCAAGGCCTCTTCGGGCGGCAATTGGAGCAATTGCTCCGCGGTAGTGCGCGCTGGCAATGGCTCCGGCGGGGATGCGGATAGCCCCCGCCAGACCAACAGCATGAGCACCCATGCCGCCCAGAAAGTGGTGAATCTGTCTTTCACCGGAACATTCTTAATCAATGGCCATGGAATGCAAACGACTTCACACGCTAATATCCATTTTCACCATAGGTTATATATGGTACGTATTAATACGATTTTTCACAATAAACCACCCGCCCATCCGCAACTCGCTTTAGCGCGTTAAACCAAGCGGGTGGGTGAAGCCCCATTCGCAAGCCCGATGGGAGGGCAAAAATTGCGCTCAGCCCATCCCCATCGTGTCTTTGCGGATGCCGCCAAGCCGGCGCGCAAGCACGGCGGATTAGATTATCTCCGGCAATTCGTAACCTTTGCGGCGGGGGCGATTGATGAGTTTGTTGGCCTCTTCATCCCCGAGAAACCGGTCGTTTTTCGGATCCCATTTCAATCGGCGCTGGACGGCGCGACAAATGTTCGTGAGATGGCACAAGTTCGTGGCGCGATGCCCGGTTTCGACATCCGCGTTGGGTTTTTGCCGGGTGCGAACGCTTTGGAAAAAGTTCGCGATGTGGGGTACCGATTCCTGGTCGCCTTGCGGCGTCACCGGCGGGGCATTGTCGCGCAATTCCTTGGGGTCCGCCCAATAATCGCCGCGAAATATTTCAATTTTACCCTGGTCGCCAATAAAGATGGCCCCCAGATCCTCCATCCCGCGTTTCTTGCCCTCCAATTTCAAGAGCGTGCCGTTTTCATACCGCATGGTGACCCGGCATTGGGGGCCGGAGCCCTCCGGCCAAATCTCCACCGGACCAGTGTCATCGGTGCCCAAAGCGCATTGGACTTGGTCTAAACTGTGAGTGCCCCAGCCGGTGACACCCCACATCTGGCCGCCGCCATCGTAGTCGTTGAAATCGGCCCAGCCATTTTGCAATTCGCTATGGTAGGGGCGAAGCTCGGTTTGATTGCACCAGGCATCCCAATCGAGCGAAGCGGGAACCGGCTCCTCGGGCTTGAAAGTCCAAGCCTTGCCTCCCAGGAAATTATGGGTAATGACGGTATGCACTTTACCGATGGCCCCTTGGCGCACCAGCTTGCTCGCATGCATGTTGATCGGCATGGAGCGTTGCTGGGACCCCGTCTGGAGTATCCGTTTGTATTTTTTCACCGCTTGGATGAGGTATTTGCCTTCACCAATCGTGAGCGTCAGCGGTTTTTCGCCATACACGTCACAACCAGCTTGCATCGCCTGGATGCAGGCCAGCACGCGCGCGTGAGTGGTGGTTTCGACGAACACGGCATCAAGCTTCTCCTTTTCCAGCATTTGGCGGTATTGTTGGTATTTCTTCCATTTATCACCACCCGCCACTTGTTTGGCGGCGGCGTCACAACGCGCCGTATCGCAATCGGCGACCGCCACGACATCGGCGCCGGGCAGGGATTCTTTGGTCAAAATCCAGCGCGCCCGGCCGCCCAAGCCGATAAAGCCGATCTTTAACCGGTCGTTAGCGCCCGGCTGGCCGGCGGCCGCAAAGATGTGGCGCTCGACTAAGTTGGGAAAGGAAAGCAACGCGGCGGTGGCCGCGGAACGGCGCAAAAACTCACGCCGTCCGATGGGGGTAGAATTACGGGTTTTCATGTCTGTTTGGTTTAAGAAAGTTGAACACGATTGTCCCCAATTTGCAATCTCTCTTACGCGTCGCCCCGTGTTTTTGCATCATATTCCATTTGAATCAGTTACAATATACGCGTCGATCCCACCCCCCCGCGCCTGCGAACCCGTTCAACCGAATAAGATCGCCAGCCTTCCGCTCGCCATTATAAAGGGCGCGGGTTTTTATCATCCCCAAAAGGGGATTTTCGGATACTTTAAGGGCGATATGAAGAAATACATTCTAGGTTTTGGCGTGCTCGCGATGCTGCTCTTCCTGATGCTTTTTGTTGGGGGCTGCAACAGCTACAACAATTTAGTGGGCTTATCGCAGGAAACCGACAAGCAATGGGCCCAGGTGCAAAGCGTGTATCAGCGACGCGCCGACTTGATCCCTAACTTGGTTCAAACGGTGTCGGGGGCGGCCAACTTCGAAAAATCGACGTTGACCGAAATCACCCAGGCGCGCGCCTCGGTGGGCCAAGTGAAGGTCAATCCGAACGGGGCGCCGGCCGACACGGTGGAACTGGAAAAATTCGAAAAAGCCCAAGGCCAACTCTCCTCGGCTTTGTCTCGGTTGCTGGTGGTGGCGGAGCGGTATCCCGACCTGAAGGCGACGACGAATTTCCGTGATTTGCAGTCTCAATTGGAAGGCACCGAAAACCGCATCACGGTCGAACGCCAGCGCTTCAACCAAGTGGTGCAGCATTATAACACGGCCGTAAAGCGATTCCCCACCGTGCTCTTCGCGAGCATGTTGGGTTTCCAGCCGAAACCCTATTTTAGCGCCACCGCCGGAGCGGAAAACCCGCCCAAAGTGGAGTTTAATTTCGATAACAAGCCGAAATAGTCGGCCTCCGCGCGCGGCCGCCGCGAGCGAGGCCAACACCAGGGTTGAATATGGGTTCTCTTATGTTGGATCAGGTCTTTGAAAAATGGCGCGGAATGCTGGGGCTGGCGATTCTGATTTGGGGAATGACCGCCGCGAACGCGGCTGAAACCCTACCGCCCCCGCCAAAGGCGTACTTCAATGACTATGCCCAGGTCACCTCGGGAGACACGGCTTCCCGCATGAATCAAACCTTGGAGCAGTTCGAAAAAGACACGTCCATTCAACTCGTGGTCGCCGTGTTTCCTAAACTAGCCACCGACTCCGCGCTGGAAGATTTCACGGTGCGCGCGTTTCAGGCATGGAAAGTGGGGCAAAAGGGCAAGGACAACGGGGCTATTTTGTTTGTGTTCACGCAAGATCACAAAGTGCGCATCGAGGTGGGCTACGGTCTGGAAGGCGTCTTGACGGATGCCCTTTGCAAGCGCGTGATCGAGGAGCGGATTACCCCGAGCTTCCGGCAAGGCGACTTTAATGGCGGACTCGTCGCGGGAACCTTGGCGCTGATGCAGGCCGCCAAAGGCGAGTATAAAGGCACCGGCAAAACCGCCGCCGAGTCCAAGCGCCGCGAACATTTCCCCTGGCCCATCGCGCTTTTCGTCGTCTTTTTTATCCTAACCGGGTTGTTTGGCCGCCGCCGGGGCATGGTTTACACCGGTGGCGGCACGCGCCATTGGGGCGGATGGTACACGGGCGGGGACGGAGGCTGGTCCAGCGGTGGTGGTGGCGGTTGGTCGGGCGGGGGCGGGTTCAGTGGCGGCGGCGGCAGTTCCGGCGGCGGGGGCGCCAGTGGCAGTTGGTGATGAAAGGATCAAGCATGAAACAAAGCCAATTTGTCGGGCTGTTGGATGAGGCGCGAATCGTGCAAGCGATCGCCGCCGCCGAGTTAAAATCCTCCGGCGAAGTGCGGCTCTTTGTCACCCGGCACAAACCCGCCGAGGTGCTACGGGCCGCGCAAATTCAATTCACTAAGCTGGGTATGGCGAAAACCGCCGAGCGCAACGGCGTATTGCTATTTTTCGCCCCCGCCAGCCGCCAATTCGCCATCGTGGGGGACGCGGGTATCCATGAAAAATGCGGCCAGGATTTCTGGCATGTCATCCGGGATGGCATGACGGATAAGCTCAAACAGGAGCGCTACACGGAAGCCATCGTCGAAGCGATCGCCCAAGTGGGCGAGGTATTGGCGCGGCATTTTCCCCGGCAAAAAGACGACCGCGACGAACTGCCGAACGACGTGGCTCGGGATTAGCCGACGGGGTGTCACGTTCCCTGCCCGCTCCGGCTTTATCCCGATTGTTTCCGGCGCCGCACCGCCGAAAAACGGTTGCATTCCAGCGCATTCCGCCTAGTGTTTTGCTCAGTCATTGAATAACCCAAACCCATCAACCCGTCTAAAGCACTTATTAATATCAGGAGCAAATAATATGAAAGTGAATCGTCGCACATTTTTTACTCTCGCGGGTATGGCCGGCGCGGTGGCGGCCCTGCCGCACTCGGCTGAAGCGATCAGTTTGCCCGATCCGGCCGCCCCCGCGAAATTAAGGCTTTCCTGCCAGGAAGGCGTGGCCCCGGGCAAGACCGTGGCTGAAAAACTCGATTTTTTGGAAGGTTTGGGCTTTGAAGGTTTCGAGCCCGGCGGCGGCGGACTGGCGGGCCGAGTTGAGGAATTGCAGAAAGCGCTCCAGGGCCGCAAAATCAAAATCAGCGCCATTTGCGCCGGTTTCCAGGGGGTGCCGATTTCCGAAAAGGAAGCGGAACGCAAGAAAGCCATCGACACCAGCAAAGAGATCCTAACCGCCGCCGGAGCGCTGGGTTCGACCGGTATGATCCTCGTGCCCGCTTTCAACGGCCAAACCACGCTGGGCAATAAAGAAGCCCGCGAACTGCTCGTGACCAAGATTTTGCCCGAATTGGGCGACCACGCCGCCCAGGCGGGTACCCGCTTGCTGCTAGAGCCATTGAATCGCGGGGAGTGTTTCTTCCTCCGCCAACTGGCCGACGCCGCCTCGATTTGTCGTGATGTCAATAATCCCGGCATTGCCCAAATGGGTGACTTCTGGCATATGACGATCGAGGAAACGAATGACATGGGAGCCTTCATTTCCGCCGGGAAATACTTGCACCACGTTCATATTGCCAGTCGCAAGACCCGCAATATGCCCGGCGAGGACGAAGGCGACAATTACACCGTGGGATTCCGCGGTCTGAAAGCCATCGGCTACCAGGATTTCGTGAGTTTTGAATGCGGCTGCAAAGGCAAAGATCGCAAGCAAATTCTCACGGACGCGGTCAAGTTGATTAAGGAAAACTGGGCGGCGGCCTAATCTGGCGGCCCCCCTCCATCCGTTCCAAATCTTTCACGCGGCACTCCTTCGGGGGTGCCGCTTACTTTTTAAACCGTAGCGTTTCGCGTAAAAATTTACCCGTGTGGGAAGTGGGAACTTCCGCCAGTTGCTCCGGGGTGCCTTCAGCTACGACCCAACCTCCCGCGGCCCCGCCTTCCGGCCCCAAGTCCAGCACCCAATCCGCCTCGGCGATTAGATCCAAATTGTGTTCGATGACAATGACGGAATGGCCCGCGTCCACCAACCGCTGAATGACTTCCACCAACCGCCGGACATCGGTCCCATGCAGGCCGATTGTCGGCTCTTCCAACAAAAACAAGGCGCCCCGCGTCTCCGCCACTTGGCCCGGCCGCGTTTCCCGGGCTCCCGCCCCGCTCAACCCACCGATCAAATGGGAGACCAATTTGATTCGTTGCGCCTCGCCGCCACTCAACGTGGGGCTGGTCTGACCTAGTTTAAGGTAGCCCAAGCCGGTATCGCACAACGCCTTCAACGCCCGATGAATCTTTGAAAATGGAGCGAAAAACTCGTCCGCTTCGGTGACACTCAAATCCAAGACTTGGGCGATATTTTTGCCGTGGAATTCAATGTCGAGCGTTTCGCGATTGAAACGGGTCGCGCCGCAAGCCTCGCACCGCACGTAAGCGGGCGGCAAAAAGCTCATTTCCACTTTGACGACGCCCGCGCCTTCGCACGACGGGCACCGGCCCGCCGCGCTATTGAAGGAAAACCGGCCGGGGCCATAGCCTCGCAAGCGCGCCTCCGGCACTTGCGCGAATACTTTGCGAATTTCATCGAAAAAACCCACGTACGTGGCGGGCACCGAACGCGGGGTCCGGCCGATGGGCGATTGATCCACCTCATGAACCTCGCGGATCGCCTCGACGCCGGACAGCGCGCCATGGGACGCTAAATCCGCTTCGCCGGATTTCGCTTTCGCCGACGGTTTGCCCAGCGCCGCTTTGAGCGCGGGCAGCAGGCATTCGCGAATCAGCGTGCTCTTGCCGGACCCGCTCACGCCGGTGATGACGACGAATCGGTTCAGCGGAAATTTAACGGTGAGATTTTTTAAATTGTTTTTCTTCGCGCCGCGCAACACCAAGCAGCCGGTGGGTTCGCTCGATTTTCGCCCGGCTTTCGCTAGGTTCACCGGCCGTCGTTCACCCCGGGCGGGAAACTTTTTGCGTTCCCGCAAGAATTGGCCGGTGATAGATTCCGGACACGCCTGCAATTCCCGCAAATTACCAACCGCCACCACTTGTCCGCCTTGCACCCCCGCGCCCGGGCCTAAGTCGATAATGTAGTCGGCCCGGCGCATCGTCGCATCGTCGTGCTCGACCACCACCAGCGAATTGCCGCGCGCCCGCAACGCCGCCAGCGCGTCTAGAAGTTGTTCGTTGTCGCGCGCATGCAGACCGATGGTTGGCTCGTCCAAAACATAGAGCACGCCGCTCAAGTTCGAACCCAACTGAGCCGCCAAACGGATGCGCTGAGCCTCGCCGCTGGACAAGGTGGGGACACCCCGCCCCAATTCCAGATAGCCCAAGCCCACTTCACCGAGAAATTTTAATCGCTCACGGATTTCCGGCAGGATATCGCGCGCGATTTCCGCGTCGCGTCCGCCTAGCCGCGCCGCTTGAAAAAACTCGGCGGCGTCGCTAACGGATAGCCGGCTTAAGGCCACCAAGCTGGGGGCGCTTTTTTGCGGGCTAGCGTCGCTTTTGCCTCGCCCCCCAGCCCCATCGGGAGCCGCCAAGCGCAAGCGCACAGCCCGAGCCAGAGGATTTAGCCGGGTCCCTTCGCATTCGGGACACATCTCCCGTTCGCCTTCTTGCCAGGAGTACCAAGATTCCTCGATGGCTTCAGCGCGGGCGCCACGCTCCACATCCGGGAGATAAAACAGCTCGCCAAAACCGCGGCACCGGGGACACCATCCGCGCGGCGAGTTGTAGCTGAGCATTTTGGGATCGAGCGGCTCGAAGGAATCCCCGCATTGCGGACACACCCGCTCGGTCGAATGCACCGTTTCCAAACGGTGATTATCCAAGGTGAGGATGGTGCCATGCCCCAATTCCAGGGCTTTATCGATTAAAGCCAGCGACTCCGACGCTTTGGCGAGCGATCGCCCGCCCTCCAGCACGCCCACCACCACCTCAATATTGTGCTCTTTAAAACGGTCAAGCCGCAACGGGGTCTCCGTGTCGCGCATCGCACCGTCGGCGCGAATTTCTTTATAGCCGTGTTTGGCCGCCCAGGTGGCGATTTCCGTGTGGAAACCTTTGCGATTTTTGACCACCGGCGCCAGCAGGAGCAAATCGCCGCGAGTTTTCGTTTCCTCGCGCAAACGGCGGCCCAGCTCATCCCGCGTTTGCGCGCTGACCGCCACCTGGCAGCGAGGGCAATACTGGGTGCCCAAGCGGGCGTAGAGGAGCCGGACGAAATGAAAAATCTCCGTCACCGTGGCCACCGTGCTTTTGCCTCCACCCCGGCTGTTGCGCTGTTCGATGCTGACCGTGGGAGGCAGGCCGTCGATGAGGTCAACGTCGGGCCGGGGCATTTGCTCGACGAATTGCCGGGCATAAGTGTTCATCGCGTCCAGAAAACGGCGTTGGCCCTCGGCGAAGAGCAAATCGAACGCCAGCGTGCTCTTGCCGGAGCCGCTGACGCCGGTGACGACGACGAGCTTGTAGAGGGGGATGTCCAGGTCGATGTTCTTC
>DBTJ01000179.1:0-299 GCA_002306985.1 Verrucomicrobia bacterium UBA1319 | reverse complement strand
GCGTGCTCTTGCCGGACCCGCTCACCCCGGTAATCACCACAAATTTATCCCGCGGAATGCGGACGGAGATATTCTTTAAATTATGCTCCCGCGCGCCCTGAATGAAAATTGGGCTCGCTTCGGCGGAAAAGAGTTCGCTTTGCATGGCGTTCGCCCAAAAGGCCGGCGGCCGACCCCTCAACCTTTCTTCCGGAAACACTCCGCCATGGCCACTGCTTTCAGCATAGCCTTGGATTTGTTGACGGTTTCCTGAAATTCATTTTCCGGGACCGAATCGTTCACCCAGCCGCCGCCCGCCT
>DBTJ01000016.1 GCA_002306985.1 Verrucomicrobia bacterium UBA1319 | reverse complement strand
ACGAACTGCGCGGGGCATTCGCCAAAACGCTCTTGCGCCTGGCGCGTCCCGTGAAACCCGCGCGGGCGGCCTGGCGGCAGTGGGGCGAGAACCTGGACCCGGAGGCGATGAACCAGATGGGCCGCGCCTGCCAGCTGTCCGTGGCCGTAGCCGGGGCGTTGATGCCCGACGCGCACGTGGGCTACGGATTGCCGATTGGCGGCGTGCTGGCCACGGACAACGCGGTGATTCCCTACGCTGTGGGTGTCGACATCGCTTGCCGTATGAAGTTAACGGTGTTCGATCTGCCGGTGCGCGAGCTGGAACGCAAACGCGAGCGGTTGGTTGAGGCCATCGAAAAGGAAACCCGCTTCGGCGTGGGCGCCACTTTTAAGGAGCGCCGCGCGCACGCGGTGATGGATGAGGATTGGACGGCCAGTGCGGTGACCTCGCGAAATAAGGACCGCGCTTGGTCGCAGCTCGGCACCAGTGGCAGCGGTAACCATTTTGTCGAATTTGGCGTGTTTTCGCTCAAAGAGCCGGCGCAACATTTACCGGCCGGGGAGTATGTGGCGCTGTTAAGCCATAGCGGGAGCCGGGGCGTCGGCGCCTTGGTCTGCGAGCATTACAGCCAACGGGCCATGGAGTCGCATCCCGAATTACCCAAGGAACACAAGCATCTGGCTTGGCTCGCGCTCGATTCGGAAGCGGGGCGCGAATACTGGGCGGCGATGGAGCTAATGGGCCGGTACGCCGCCGCGAACCACGCCCTCATTCACCGGCACATCGCGGGGCGGCTTGGGTTGGACGCGTTGCTGGACGTCGAGAACCACCACAATTTCGCTTGGCAAGAGCGGCATCGCATTGCGGGCGTGGACCGCGATGTCGTGGTCCACCGCAAAGGCGCCACGCCCGCCGGGCTGGGCATGCTGGGGGTTATTCCCGGCTCGATGGCGACGCCTGGATTTCTCGTGCGCGGCCTAGGCGACGAGGCTTCCTTGAAATCGGCCTCCCACGGGGCGGGCCGCCTCATGAGCCGGGCCAAGGCTTTGGAGTCGTTCATGTGGGAAAAAGTGGAGCGGGTGTTGAAAGCGCGGGGGGTCCAATTGCTCTCCGCCGGCCTGGATGAAGCCCCGATGGTTTACAAAGACATTCATGCGGTGATGCAAGCGCAGCGCGATTTGGTGGAAGTGCTCGGCCAATTCGATCCGAAAATCGTGAAAATGTCGCCCGCGGGAGAACGCCCGGAAGATTAGAAAAACGCCCCGGAATCTTGCCTGGGCGGCGGGATTCCGGGGCTTGAAAGGTAAACCTAAACCAGGTTTAGGATTTCTTCTTCAGCAATTCCTGAAACGCTTGCTCGTCGGATTTAAAAGCTTTGGCTTTGTCGCCGACGCGCACGATCTTGACCGTTTCGATCTTGTCGCCGATGGCGATTTTGTTCACGACATCTTGGCCTTCGACCACGTGTCCAAACACGGAATGGCGGTTGTCCAAATGAGGCGTGGCGACATGGGTGATGAAAAATTGGCTACCGTTACTGCCGGGACCGGCGTTGGCCATCGACAGGATGCCCGGGCCGGAGTGCCTCAGGGAAGGATCGAATTCGTCCGCGAAGCGATAGCCTGGATTGCCGCGGCCAGTGCCCTGCGGGCAGCCGCCTTGGATCATGAAATTGGCGATCACCCGGTGAAAAACGAGCCCGTCGTAGAACGGTTTGTTTTGGGCTTTGGGGGTGCCGCCCACTTCTTTGGTGTAATACTTGGTGCCTTCCGCCAAGCCCGCGAAATTAGCCACGGTTAGGGGCGCTTTTTCGAATTCGAGTTGGAGGACAATCTTGCCCTTGGAAGTGTTCATTTCGGCGTAAAGGCCATCCGCCAGTTTTTTTTCCTCGGCGGCCTGGGCCATGCCCACGGTGCCCAAGATCAAAGCGGCCACCGCAAGCCACTGCTGATTCATTAAAAATTGCATAATATGATTCATAAGTTTGGGCATAAATAACCTAGTGTCCGGGGAAGTAAAGTACTTTTGGCGGCCGGAGGCGCTTTTCCGGGTTTATCTGGAGGACGCCGTCAGGCTATTGCTCTATATATTGCTTGCCAGCAACTCCGTTCAGTATATCTCATACCCATGCTTTTCAATTTCCTCATGTCCGCCGTGCTGTTGAATCTCGTCGTGGTTGGCGCCTGGGCGGGCGACCGGGAGTTGGCCGCCGTGCGTCAAGCGGCCGATCAATGGCGGGCGGAAAGGCGCATTATTGACCTCCATCAACACATCGATGCCACCGAAGCTCACCTGGCGCGCGCGGTGAAAATCCTGGACGCCAGCGGCATTGGCTTGGCGGTGAATCTCAGTGGCGGCACGGTGACCCATAAGCCGGGCGAACCATCCGAGTTCGAGCGCGGCAAGCAACTGGCCGACCGGCTGTGCCCGGGTCGGTTTGTTCACTACATGAACCTGGATTACACCGGCTGGGACGAAGCGGATTTCTCCGAACACGCCGTGCGGCAAATCGAAGAAGGTCGCCGTTTGGGCGCGGCGGGTCTCAAGGAATACAAACAGCTTGGGCTTTACCTGAAGGATCGTTCGGGGAAGCTGCTCCGCGTGGACGATCCCAAACTCGACCCGGTCTGGAAACGTTGCGGTGAGTTAGGCATGCCCGTTTCCATTCATGTGGCCGATCCCAAGGCGTTCTGGGCGCCGTATGATGCCTCGAATGAGCGCTGGCGGGAACTGCAAGGCCACCCGCATTGGTGGTTTGGCGATTCCCAGAAATATCCCGCTTGGCGCGATCTGTTGGAAGCCTTTATTCGCGTGGTCGCGCGCCATCCGGAAACCACGTTCGTGGGGGTGCATTTCGCCAATAACGCGGAGGAGTTGGCGACGGTTGAAGGCTGGCTGGACAAGTATCCCAACTTGATGGCCGATCTGGCCGCGCGCGTTCCCGAAATCGGGCGGCACGATCCCGAGGCGGTGCGGCGGCTCTTTATCAAACACCAGGACCGTATTTTCTTCGCCACCGACTTCCAGGTTTACGATGATTTGACGCTTGGTTCCGGGGATGGCTCGCATCCCACGGACGCCGACGCCAAGGGGTTCTTCGATAAACACTGGCAATGGCTCGAAACGCGGGACCGCAAATTCGCGCACATGACCCCGGTACAGGGGAATTGGACGATTGACGCGATCGGCCTGCCCGCGTCCGTGCTGCGCAAAATCTACTTCGATAACGCCCGTAAATTGCTCGCTTCCTCTATGCCATTGCCGCGTTTGCGGGCGGCGCGCGTTGAGAAAGATTTCGCCCTCGATGGCAAGCCCGGCAAAGCGGTATGGCAAAAGGCGCGGCCTGTGCGCATCGAATACCAAACGAAGGATTACGCCGCCCTGCCCGAGGTCTCGACCACCGTGCGGGCACTATGGTCGGATCGTTACCTTTATCTCTTTTACACGAGTCCTTATACGCAACTGACCGAATTTCGCCCTCCGATCCTGAACCGCGAGCGGATCGGTTTATGGGAGCGCGATGTCGTCGAGGCCTTCATCGGCGCGGATCCCAACCGGCCCCATGTTTACAAAGAATATCAGGTGGCGCCAACGGGCGAAAAACTCGATCTGGCCCTCGATTTACCCAAGCGCGATTTCGCCTGGTCGAGCGGCTTCGAGGCGGCGGTGCGCGTGCATAAAAAGGCGCGCGTGTGGACCGCCGAATGGCGCATTCCGCTTGCCAGTGTGAGCATTATGCCACCGCGCGCGGGCGCTACTTGGCGCCTTAACTTGCTGCGTTGCGATTACGCGAACCAGGCGGTGATGGCTTGGAGTCCATCCATGTCTGGCACGTTCCACGTGCCCGAGAAATTTGGCGCGCTGGAGTTTGTGGGGCGTGAATAGTAAGCCGGTTTGAGGTTCACTTCAAAACATGTCCTCGCGTTTCTTTCGGTGACTACTTTTGAGTTTGAACCGGGGGCAAGAGATTCGTCTCAAGGGCGTTTTTGATGCTGGCGAACACGTTTTCGGCCAATTGCTGGCGCCCGGCTTGAGTCAAATGCACCAGATCGATAAACCGCTCATCCTTTCCATCCAGCAGCGGATGGGTATCGATAAAAACCACGCTCGGATTTTCGCGCGCGATGCTTCTTACAATCAGGGTGTGGATGGTGTTGGCGGTAATCTCCCATCGAACTAACGGAAAACCTGGCCGATAGAATTCAATGGCGTCATTACTGCTCTTGCGATTTACCGCCATGGAGAAATTGGCCACCGCTAAAAAAATGGCGTTGGTTTTGGCCGCCTGAATCAAATCCCGGTATGCCATGGCGTAATCGGATTTTAAAGGGTTCCCCAAGGCTTCAGGATCGGCCGGAGTTGCCGATAATTCACGCCAGCGATAGCGGGACAATTTTAGGCGATATTCCACCTTTGCCAGGATTTTCAAAGGCCGGGCTTTGAAGATCGGCGGCGCTTTGCTTTGGGATATGGGATAACTTTTATACAGTAACTTGAACCCATTGTAACCATGATACGAAATGATCATGTCCGGCTTCAGCGGTAAAATATCCGACGCCAAACGATGCAGGTTTTGACGCAGATTATAGGCCGGCACGCCGGCGTTGATAATTTCGATGGGCCGATCCGTTTTGATGCGCTCCTTGATGATTTGTTCCAGCAATTCGGGCCACGGTCTATCTTCCGGCTTTAAAGTGCAGCCGAAAGTCGTCGATTCGCCTAATATGACGATGCGATAGACGGGCCCTTTTTTCACCGCCACTTCGCGGCCGCGAAAGCCCAAGCTATTGATTCGTATGAGGCTTTGGAACAAATAGCCCTGGCTACCGGGTTTTAGTCGGAACGGCAGGTATTTTTCCGGGTCAGCGATAAAAATATCTTTTCCCATTTGATTCCACTGCTCGAGGTATAAGGCCCACCAGCTCGCGAATTGAGTCGGATCTTTTTGGGCGGCCGCCCGTGAAAAGACCGGTTTTGCCGGCGGCGTGGACGGTTGGGGCGCGCGGATGGCTAAATCAAATAGCGGCGATAGGGCTAGCAGCAAAATGCCGGTATTAATGGTCATAATCCCCACGGGAGGAATATTGAAAGCGAGCCGAATCGCGATCAAGCATCCGACGCCCAGCGCCATGCCGAAGAAAAAGGCGGGCGAATCGTTGGCGCGGTAGGCAGTGGTTAGCCAAATAACAATTCCCGCACCCCCCCAGAATAACACCAAACATTTCCAATAAAATCTAAAGACAGCCTTGCTTTTGTCGCGGAAAGCCAGGCATAAAAAAGCAGCGGTTAACCAGCATTGAATGGCAAAATAGGCATCCCACCAATTAGCTTTGCCACTGGCCGCAAGGTTATAGCTAAACGGCGCGAGGGTGAAGCCAAAGGCGGCCAAGACAACCCATTTCCATAAGCGTAGCGCTATGGCTGGCGACGCCAGCCGCCAACCCAGCGTGGTTAAAAATAATAGCGCCAACGCCAAACGGGATTGCCATGGTATTTCCACCAATGTCCCCAAGCCAATCGCGCAAACGCCGAGGAAGGTTAGCGTAGCCGGGATTAGTTTTTTAAGGAAAGACATCATCTCGCGTTCTTTTACCACCGGTAATATGCCAAGCAAAAATCGCATTAATCAATGTGAATATAGTAAGGTTATCACGCAATGAAGCGATGGCATCGGAAACCGACGAATCCGGAACGGTTTCTCCTTGCGAGTGGAACTAGGCGCTTACCCCTGGTGCCATACTTGCCTATGCGCCGGTTGCGCGATCCGCCCTTTTGAGGCCGGAGTCGGCTTCCGCCTTTAACCTCTGGCGCTCCGCGATTTTGGCAAAAGGGTAATAAACGGACATGGCGATGAGAATCGAAATCACCCCCCAAACGGCGGCTTTCCAATCGCCGCCGGAGACCAGGTAATGGCCGATAATGGGCGGCGTGGTCCAGGGCACGTTGACGAAAGGTTTATGGATGACGCCCCAATGCATCAACAAGTAGCTGCCCGTGGTGAGGATCAACGCGTTCAGAATGTAGGGCGCCATGAAAATGGGGTTCAGCACGATGGGGAAACCGAAGAAAATGGGCTCGTTGATCTGGAAGATCTGGGTGGGCAGCGAGAGGCGGCTGACTTTACGGTAACCCGGTTCCGGCGAGTTCCACATAATGAGGGCGAGCGCGATCGTCGCCCCGGTGCCGCCCACGTTGACAAAGGTGGTGAAAAACCCATTGGCGGTGACGTAGGGCATGGGAAGGCCTTGGGAAACCGCCTCCACATTGGCGGCTAGGTATTGCAGAAAAATCGGGGCGACGATGGCATCCATCGCGTTGTCGCCATTGATCCCCACCGACCACAGCAACGTGACCAAAAAGGCGTACCCTAGAATGCCTGGCAACGTGTTCAGCGCAAAGACCAATGGCTTGAAGGCGGTTTGCGCCAGATTGTCGATATCCACGCCGCCCACGAAACGGATCGCCCAAAATACCACGACCAGGAAGCCCAGCGGGATGAGCGATAGGAACGACTCATAAACAATCGGCGGGACGTTGGCGGGTAATTTGATGACCAGGTTTTTGTCCGTGAAAAACTTTTGCACCCGGACACAAATGAGCGCGATAAGAATGGCGGTGAACAAGCCTTTCGAGCCGAGCCGATCCATCGCGAAGGTTTGATCCTGTAAATTCAGTTCGATCATGAGGAAAACGAGCGTGGACATGGTCGCGCTGACGATGGCTTCCTGCTTGAACCGCGTGCCAAGATCGTAGCCAATGGCGAAGCAAACGAATACTGCCAGGAGTCCAAAGGTGGCGGTGACGGGGATTTGTAGCAGCGCTTGATAGGGCGCCACGATTTTATCCCAGCCGGTGACGGGCAGGAACGCGGCGATGATAAACAAGCCGCCGATAATGGTCAGCGGAACGACCGATACCATCCCCGCGCGAATGGCGGACATGTAGGTGTTCTCGCTCAGCGCCGTGAGCGCGGGCACGATCCGTTGGTTCAAAAAACCGTTCGTTGGTTCCACATAGCCTCCCCAAGTCAAGCGAGCTTGCCGCTTTTGCGTTTCGCCGCCAATGTCTCGCGATTTTCCCAAATCTTTTCAAAAGCGCGAAACAGGTCGTCAATGTCAGTCTGGGTCCCGAGCAGCAAGTTCTGCTCGAGCCATATACCTTGTTCGCGGCAGATCCGGTCGCTGTTGGGGCAATGGACCTTGCGGTAATCCACGTTGGCTTTGGGCGCATAAGGTCCGAACGCTTTTTTCTGGAACATCGGCTGTTGGGGCAGCGAAAACCCGTAGCCAGCGGAGCAGGGGATGCCTTCGGCCCGCAGCGCGTGGAGCACCGCGGCGCGCGGCGCGCCGAACGCTTGGCCGTCGATCCGCAGCATGAATAAATGGTAGCTGTGCCGGGTACAATCCGCCGGGCGCTTTTGCGGGAAAAGGCCGGGGAACCGCGCTAGTTGAGCCGCCAGCCTCCGACCGTTGTGGTCGCGCGTCCGGGTCTGTTTTTCCAGGCGTCCGAGCTGGGCGTTCAGAATGGCGCCTTGGAATTCTCCCAACCGGTAATTACCCGAGATAACGTGGTGTTCGTACCAGACGCCGCCGGGGATGCGCCCGCAATTGTGGATGGAGCGGCAGGCTTCCGCCAAGGCGTCGTCGTTGGTCGTGATGAGGCCGCCTTCACCACTGGTAAGGTTTTTGCTGGACTGAAACGAAAAGGACGCCAGGTGCCCCAGCGATCCGGCCGGTCGCTGGCCGCAACTGGCCCCGTGCGCGTGGGCGGCGTCTTCGATGACCACCAGCCCCCGTTTTTTGGCGATGGCCATGAGGGCCTTCATATCCGCTGGTTGCCCGGCGAAATGAACGGGGATAATCGCCCGGGTGCGCGGCGAGATAGCCGCCTCGACGGCCCGGGGGTCCAGGTTAAAGGTATCCAGATCGATGTCGGCGAAGACGGGCACGGCGTTGGCTTCGATCACCGCGGAGGCCGTCGAGAAAAAGGTGTATGGCGGGATGATGACTTCCTCGCCCGCGCGAATACCCGCCGCCAGCAGGCCGATGCGCAGGGACACGGTGCCATTGACCACGCCGATGCCATGTTGGCAGCCGTGTAACGAGGCGAACCGCCGCTCAAATTCAGCCACCTCCGGCCCGTGCAGTTTGCCCCATTTGCCGCTTCGCAAAACGCGTAAAAGCCGCCGTTCTTCGGCTTGGCCGTGGATCGGCCAGGCGGTGAAGGGCCGGGTACGGACCGGCGAACCTCCCAATAGAGCGAGTTTTGGTGTCATGGTGAGGGGTTGGATTGAAGTGATACGGGACGAAATTACTCGCGAATTATTCCGGTAGGGCCGATGGGGGTTGATTAAAGGCGATACCCATATAAATGCAACCGTCCGGGCCTTCGCCGACCCGGATGAGTTCCTTAAATCCCAAGCGTTGATAAAAGCCAACGGCCGCGGTGTTGGGCAGACTTACGCCCAAATGCGCGCCGGGCGAGCCGCGCGCGCGCAACTCCGCCATGACCCGCTCCATCATGCGGCGGCCGTAGCCCCGGCCCTGGGCGCGTTCGAGCAGATCGATGTGCAGATGCGCCGGGTAGCTGGCGTAAGGTTCCGGACAGTAGTAATCCGGGTGGTGGTAGAGATAATGGATTTGCCGGGGGCGGGTCCATTGGCGGGGATCGCCCGCCGGTTCGGGGAATTGGGCGCACAAGCGCGGTCGCCATTCCAACTCATACCGGTCGTAAAACGCGCGCGAATCCAGCGCCGCCAAGGCGTAACCGCAGATGCCCTGATCGTCTTCCAAGATAAAACTCAGCTCCGGTTCGAAGGCCAGGTAGGGCCCCACAAAAATCCGGCCCAGCGCATCCGGATCCTCGCGGTAGAACGGCTCGCCATCTTGGCCGAAGTTACCCGTTTTAAGGCAAACATGGTAGGCGCCGGATTCATCACCGGGCCGGGCGGGGCGGAGGACGCATGCGCTCATATTTCAGGTGAGGTGGAAGACGGGACGAACGATCCGTCCGCTAGCGGTTTTAATAATCTTTGCAGGCCGGGCACCAGGCCGCCGCGATACGCGCCGGGTAGATGAAAGTCCGAGTGAAACGGCCTATGCGCGTGGTCTGGCGCGGCTTTGAACGCGACATAGTTTTCCAGCAAATCCAGCTCTTCGCGCAATTCCCAAACGCGCCGGCTGAGCGCGTAGAACAAGGGCCGGTGGGTGAGTTCCGCCAGGCGGCCGCAAAAGGCGCGCAGCCGCCCGGCCAGCAGTTGAAAGTCTCCCGCGCGGCTACGCCACTGAGCCGGGGCGGTGGCTAGTAATTCGCGAATCAAGCGATAGAGGGCTTCCGCCTGCGGGCCGTTTTCCTGCGGCAAGTAAAAACAATCGCCTAACAAGATCAAATCCTCCAACGCCAGCGGCCCGCCCACCACGGTGAATTTCGCGAACCATTCTTGCATCGCGTCCAGGTAAGCCTGGCGCGGGTCCCAAATCTCGGTCGCGGCGACATACCGCGCCAGGGTGCGAAGGGGCGTATAATTCAGGCAAAACTCGTTGTTTGGGTTACACAGTAAACCGTTTACTTCGGCCTTTAATTCCAGCGGCCGTCCCGCATAGGGACCGCAGTAAAAGCGTCGGCCGTCGTAATCGTTCGCGTGGAGGTTGTCCCAAATCACCGGCTTGCGGCGGATCAAAGCTCGCAGATCCCGGAGGTGGGCCACGCCAATTTCCGCCGAGATGATTTCCGGCCCCGTCCAGAAAATGTCGATTTCCGGCGACAGTTCCCGGCCCAGGATAGATAAATAGTCCGCCCCGCCATGATGATGCTCGGCCATGCGGCCGCAGTAAGGGGTGGGACAAAACAGAAAATGGGCGTCCGGGTTGCGCGCGCGCGTCCATTGGAATAGTTCGTTCGCCACCTGCGATTGGGCGGCGGCGAGCGAACCCCAGCGGGCGATGTCGGCGCCATCCAGTTGGCCGGGGATATCATCGAACAAAAGGGCGAAATTGCGGCAACCCAGGGCGAGCATTTGCTCGCCGCGCATTTTCAGACGCTGGCGATCCGAGGCTTGGCGGTAGCGAATATCCAGGCCAGGCCCGAGCGCGTAAATGAACCTTAGCTTGCGTTGGTGGCAGCCGCGGATGACCTCTCCCAGCGCCTCGGCCTCCGCCTCGGTGTACAATTCACGCCAAATCACGCGATGTTTGAGATCGTCTTTGGGGGCGTAGAGGTAGGTGTTTAGCCCCCATGCGGCCATCCAATCAAAAAGCTCAAAACGCTCCGCCTGGGTCCAAGGCTGTCCATAAAAGCCTTCGATGACCCCGGTCATAAATACCTGTGGTGCCCGGTCTGCCATGTGTGGATCCATTGGGATCGGCACACATTACGCGAAATTAGCCCTGGATGCAATCGAGTGTTTTGGCCCGCGGAGGTCCGAAATTTAGGCGGATGGCTTTCCCACGCCGAAAGGATGACCGCCGACGCGAAGCGGTTGATAAAGGGCCGAAATTTCAATTTTATTGAAACCCACTCGGGGTGTTTTCACGTGGCAAGGCCTCGACCACGTGAAACTCACCCCCGGCGATTCAGTCACCGGGGGGGCATTTTGAGACGCTTTAAGCCGATTTCGTCGTGGCGGCCGGAGGCAAGGCAGTGGCCAGTTTCCACTCGGAATCTTGCTTGAGATAAACGGTCTGCGACGGGAAGGCGAAGTTGATGCCTTCGGCGTCGAACCGGCGCTTAATTTCCAAGGCCAGCAACTGGAAGCCCTGCGTGTATTCCTTGAAATCCGTCGAATTCCACTTATGCACCACTAGGATGTTCAGGGCGGAACTGTCGAATTTATTGAAACAAATCAATAAATCGGCGGTCTTGGGATGGGGTTTGAGGATTTCCTCCAGAATGACCATGGCGCGCTGGATTTTTTCCGCCGTCGTGTCATACGTCACCCCGAGATTCAGCTCGGTCTTGATGGTTGTCCGCGCCGAAACGTTGATGATGGTGGCGTTGCCCATCGTTTTGTTGGGGATGGTGACGAGAAAACCGTCGAGATGCCGGACTCGGGTACTGCGGAAACCAATGGTTTCCACGATGCCATCCACGTTGTCGAGCTTGATGCGGTCACCCACCTTGAATGGCTTATCCATGAGCACGGCCACCGCGCCGAATAAATTGGCCAGGGTGTCCTGGGCCGCCAAGCCGACGGCCAAACCGCCGATGGATAGGGAGGCGATCAAACCCGTTACATTGAATCCCAGGTTTTGCGAGGTCACCAAGACGGCGACGACGACGATGAATACTTTGAAGGTCTTGCGTAACAACGGCAGCAGTTGCTTGCTGAATTCCTCGTTTTCCGGCGTGGTCGCTTTTTCGCCCCAAACGCCCATGAGCATGTCGATGGCTTTCAATAGAACGTAGGTTATCGAGCAGGCGACGATAATTTTCAGGGCGTTCGACAAGAAGACCGCGATGGTTTCGGGCCAGGAGTAAACCCGCATGCCGATGTGCAAGAGGATGACAAAGCTGACGACCTTCACCGGGCCGCGCACGAGATTCACGAGCAAATCGTCCAGCTTGGTCTCGGTCTTCTCGGCCCATTTTTGCACGCGCTCCCGAATGAAGAAATCGAGGAGTTTGGACACGTAGAAGGCCAGGAAAATGTAGATGATAGACGCCAGGTATTGCCAGAGCGGGATGCCGGCGATGGGATGAACGCCTAACCAGGGAAGCCGGTCCAAACCAAACGTTAGCCAGATTTCCGGCGCCTTGACGGCGGCGGTGACGATCGCCTCGGCGATTGGGGCCGGGGCATTGGTGGCGGGGATTTGCGCCCAAGCGTTGGACCATCCCGCTCCGAGCCAAGTTGCCAGGACAAGCAAACGAACAACCGAGAACAATTCAGTACCGTATTTCATGATTAAACGTGATTTTGCCAGCGCGGCTTTTCGAGGGGACTCGTCCGGCTAAACCCGGCCAAGTCGCAAAAACGGGGCACCCCTGGCGAAACCGCTTCGTACTAGGTCTTTACGCCCGGCGTTTGGCGCCATCGAAAACCACGCCACGCACGAGAGATACAACCTTTTGTCTCGATGTCAAATCTAGCCGGTGGCTCGGCGCGCGTTAAAACTACAAATTATCCAGCCTTACCGCCTCATTCAACTCGTCGAAGAAGGCTGGCAAAGCCGATTGTACACTGTTCCAGTTGGGGATGAGCGGGGACCAAAGGGGATCGTCCAGAAACGCTTTTTCCGCGATCCGGATACTGCGGACAAAGGTGGTGACGGCTTTTTCTTCCTCGTAGCGGGGAAAGGACAACCCGTTAATCGCCGAGTCGGCCGCGTAGAATCGGAGCGTGTCTTCGGCCTGGCGGAGATAAGCGCCCAGGAGGGTGTCAAAGAGGCCGGCGTCGATTTTAATGCCTTCCGCCGCCATCCGCCGGAAGATCGCCTTGGTGATATCGACCGCCATCTTATTGAGCCCTTTGTCCGCGTCCCGCGTCGAGAGTTCCTGGTGTTTGTGGTCGTAGTTCTCGCAGAGTTCGGATTGGCAGATGGCTCGGGGCGCGGCGTTGCGGTACACCTCGGCCAGCGTGCCCACCTCCAAAGCCCAATCGTACGGGATCAAAAGGCGGCGGACTAAATCCACGTCCAAGGAGATTTCACCCGCCAGCGGATAGCGAAACGTGTCCATGTAGACAAAGAAAGAGTGCGCGCCGATGATGCTTTTCAAGGCCCGCAACAACGGGGTGACGAGCAAACGCATGACCCGGCCATTGAGTTGGGTGCTGACCCGCCCATAGTAACCTTTGCAAAAGTCAAAGCCCAGGCTGGGGTGCGCCACCGGGTAGCAAAGCCGGGCCAGCAATTCCCGGTTGTAGGTGACGATATCGCAATCATGCACGGCCACCATGCGCGCTTGTTCGCTGGCTAGCACATAGCCAAAACAGGTCCAAACGTTGCGGCCCTTGCCCACGGATCCGGCGCCCAGCTCCGCGTCATCCAGTTTTTTGTAAAGTTGCTGCATGCGCGGCCCATCGTTCCAAAGCAGGGTGGTTTGCTGGGGCAGTTGCCGGAAAATCGTGCGCGCGCGCTTATAATCGCGCACCCGGGTGGCGCCGTCGATACCCACCACAATCTGTTTGAGGTAGGTGACATTTTTGAGCTCGCGCACAATCCAGCGGAGCGCTTGAGTGCCCAATTCCTTGATGTGGCACGGCAACACCAGCGCAATGGGGGTTTCCTTGGCGAATTCCTCCAGTTCCTTTTCCAGTTGGGGCACATTGGGTTTTCCCAGCCGATGCAGTGTGGCGATGGCGCCGGTTTGGAAGAAATCAGACATATAGTTATCCTTTCTCGATTGCTGGCTTGGCCGCGGTTGCGACCGTTGCCTTCCCCAGTGGGATCGCGCTTAGGGACAGCGGTGTTTTGGCGCGGTATCTACGGTTCCGCATTAGGAAGCGACGCGCTATTTTTGTTGGCGGCCGCGTTGGACGGCCCGTCCAACCTTTTCTATAGCACTCCATGCGCCAGATTAAAACAGAAAATGCTCTCAAGCTTCAAAACGGGACGATGCCGATGAAGTTTGCGGTTACTGAATCGCCATCGTAAAAAACTGGCGCGGCGAAGTGGCGTCGCCCGCCCGGATTTTTCCGCCGCCCGGTTCTCTCGAACTCGGAGGCGATATCAGCGCCCGGAATAATTAGCGGCCGCGAATCACCGGATAAAAAACCGTCTCCGTGTTTTGGTCGCTTTGGCGTTCGCTCCACCGCCCCGAAATCGGGGCGCATTCACCCCGAAAAGGGCGTGGCGTATAAAAACCAGTTGAATATTTATAAACCGTCCCCTGGAAAGGCTGGGAAGCCACCGGCTGTCCCGGCCATCTAATTCGGATTTTCATGGTAATTCCGTAATTAAGTTTTCCCAATGGCGGCCCGGCCATCGAGGTTATCCTCCGCCGGCACTCACCGGCGGACCCTGTGGGAAACCGCGCGCAAAAAAAACGGCGCGAAAGACACCATTTGGTCGCATGGCAGCTCCCGCTGTGATAATCCAAAGCTCCTGAAAAAAACGCTCCTTCGTTCCCCTCGCGCGGGTCGCTTTAGCCGACGTTATTCTCTACGTAAATCGCGCGCGCGTCAATGCCCCGACAACGCTTTCCGGGTATTAATTTAAAAAGAATTAGCGTTTGCGCTTTTCCTATGCGAAAATCGGGCAAATGGAGCTGATCATTGTCCACCATCACTTTAGGCCTGGCGGCGTTCGGCGGGTGATCGAGCTGGCCGCCCCGTATTTAGCGGTCGGCTGGCCGCAGCCCCTGGAAGCCGTGGTATTGGCGACGGGAGAAGCGCCCCCGGCTTCCTGGTTGCGTGATTTTCGCCGCCGCCTCAAAGGCACGCCGGTCAAAGTCGTGGTGGAATTCGCCTTCGGTTACGCCTCCGAAATTGCCCTGGAGGGGGTTGACCTGCGGCGGGCGGTGGCGGGTGGCCTCGCAAAACTATTCCAATCATTCGAACCTGGAGCTTGTTTGGTATGGGCGCACAATCTCGGACTGGGCCGGAATTTGCGCTTGGCTCGCGAACTTACTTCCATTTGCCATCGCCGAGGCATTCCGCTCCTAGCGCAGCATCACGACTGGTGGTTTGAAAATCGTTGGCACCATTTTCCGGCGATGCGCGCCCAAGGGTTTCGCCTATTGCCACAGGTGGCGCGAGCCGTCTTTGCGATATCCCCCGGCATTACTCATTTGGCCATCAACCAGGCGGATGCTCGGGTGTTGAAAAGACATTTAGGCGCCCACGGTGGTTGGCTACCCAACCCCGTCGAGTTCGCGCCCGAAGTGAGCGCAAGTCGGATTAAATTCACGCGCGCCTGGCTGCGTCGGCAAATGGGTGAAAGCGCCCCCGTTTGGCTGGTGCCCTGCCGGTTGTTACGCCGTAAGAATCTTGCCGAAGCGCTGCTGCTCACCCGCTGGTTGCGCCCGGAAGCCTGGCTGGTAACCACTGGGGGCGCCAGTTCGGCTAGGGAACAAACCTATGCCTCGGCGTTGGCCGCCGCCGCGCAAAAGCATCATTGGCGCCTGCGGTTGGGTTTGTTGCGGGATGGCGAAAACGGGAAGCCATCCCTGCCCGAACTCATGGCCGCGAGCGAAACGATTTTGCTCACTTCGCTGCAAGAAGGGTTCGGTTTGCCCTATCTCGAAGCGGCCGCCGCGCGCCGCCCACTTATTGCCCGCGCATTGCCTAACATTTCGCCCGATCTGGCTCAATTTGGATTCCGATTTCCACAAATTTATCGGGAAATCATGGTGGCCCCGGCTTTGTTCGATTGGTTGGGCGAACAGGATCGCCAGACCCATTTGTTTGCCAAATGGAAAAGCGCCTTACCACGCGCGGCGGCTAAACTCGCGCGGCCAAAAAGTCTGCCGATGCTCCATGGCAACCCGCGTCCGGTACCCTTTAGTCGCCTCACGCTGGCCGCTCAACTTGAAGTGCTGGCCGCGCCTTTGGAACAATCTTGGAGATTGTGCGCGCGCTTGAACCCGCAACTGGACGGCTGGCGGCGGCGGGCCGCGGCCGGCCAACTGTCGCCCAGCCCTTGGCCGCCGGGCGCGGCCCAATGGCTCGCGGGCCCGGCCTATGCGCGCCGATTCTTGGAGTTGATCCCCCGGCCGCGGGCGCGTTCGGTGACAAATTCGCGCGCGAGCGAGGCGATCCAGAACGATTTCTTTCGTCAAAAATTGCGCGCGGCTAACTTTTACCCCATGCTATGGGAGGATTGCGCATGAATATTCGCGCCGTGATTTTCGATGTGTACGGAACCTTGCTGGAAGTGGGGCCGCCGCCGGCCAACGCTGACGAGCTATGGCAAAACCTTTGCCTTGAGCTTTTGGGCCAAGATCCGCCATTAAATCGGCTCGGTTTTTCCATCGCGTGCAACCGCGCGATCGCCCGGCAGCATGAAGTAGCCCGCGCGCGCGATATCCGCTGGCCGGAAGTTCGCTGGCCTGGCATAGTGGGCGAAGTGATTCCCGCCGTTGCCAAGCTTTCCCAGACGGCCCGGGAGGAATTCCTATTCCGGCAAATTCAAACGGGCCACACTACGCCCATGCTCCAGGAAACCGCCGCCACCTTGCGTCAATTAAAAGCGCGGGCTTGCCTGGTCGGCATTGCTTCCAATGCCCAGGCGTACACGTTGCGCGAATTGCGCGAATCGCTGGCGGCGCATCGGCTGGGCATGGATGTTTTTGAAGCGGCGCTTTGCTTTTGGTCGTTTGAACACGGTTTTAGCAAGCCGGACCCGCATGTTTTTCAAATCCTGTCGACCCGTCTGGCCGCTCGCGGCATCGTCCCGTCCGAAATTCTCATGGTGGGTGACCGGTTCGACAACGATGTCGCTCCCGCGCGGCTTTTTGGCTGGCAGACGTGGCATTTAAGTCCACAGGGCAATGGCGGGTGGGCCGCTTTGCGCGCGGAACTGAGCGCCGTTACGTCCAAGAATTTATCATGAACACCAGCCTTCCTTTCGTCGCCGCCCGCAAACGGATCGGCTTTATCTCGACCCGGTTTTGCGGCACCGATGGCGTTACTCTCGAAGCGCGCAAATGGGCGCATATATTCGAGGGCATGGGTCACGCCTGCTATTGGATGGCGGGTTTGCTCGACGCGCCGCCGGAAATCAGTCAGGTCGCGCCATTGGCTTTTTTTAACCATCCGGAGATAGCGGCCGTGCAGCAACAGCTGTTCGGAGTGACGGTTCGCAGCCGACTAGTCACCAACCAGATTCAGTCCATCAAGGAACGGCTTAAAGACCAACTCTACCGGTTTGTCGAAACGTTTCAGCTCGATTTACTCGTGCCGGAGAATATTTTGGCCATACCAATGCATGTGCCGCTCGGGTTGGCCATGACCGAGGTGATTGCCGAAATCACGCTTCCCGTTATCGCCCATCATCACGATTTTGCCTGGGAACGCGAGCGGTTCACGCTCAACGCGGTCAACGATTACTTGCAAGCCGCTTTTCCGCCCTTGCTTTATGGAATGGAGCACGTCGTGATCAATTCCATGCAGCAAAGGGAGCTGGCGCGGCGTTTGGGCATTCCCTCCCAAGTCATCCCGAATGTGCTCGATTTTGAAACGCCACCGCCGGGCCTGGACGATTACAATGGCGATTTGCGCCAGGAAATCGGGCTAAGTGAGGATGACTGGTTCATCCTCCAGCCCACGCGCGTGGTGCAACGCAAGGGCATCGAACACGCTATCGAATTGGTACGACGCCTCAAAGACCCGCGCGCCAAACTGGTCATCTCACACCCGGCGGGAGATGAAGGCAGCACCTATATGGCGATGCTAAACGATCGAATCGCCGACGCGGGCATCGACGTGCGGTTTATCGCGGATCGCGTGGCGGAACGGCGCGGTCGCAATGCGGCCGGTCAGAAGCTTTACACCCTGAACGACGTCTATCCGCACGCCGATTTGGTTACTTATCCGAGCCATTATGAAGGTTTCGGCAATGCCTTTCTCGAGGCGATTTATTTTGGCAAACCGGTGGTGGTGAATACCTACGCCGTGTATGCTCGGGATATTCATCCGCTGGGATTTAAAACGATTGAGCTCGACCAATTGATCACGAAAGAGGTGGTGGAACAAGTTCGCTCTCTGCTTCACGATCCGGCTACGCGCGCAGAGTGGGCCAAAACCAATTACGCCCTGGGCCTGAAGTATTTCTCCTACGCGGTGGCTCGTCGTAAACTCGAGTCACGGCTCGCCAATCTGCTGGGCGTGGAACAGAAATCTTCTTAGTCGGCATCAGAACGCAAACCAATAGCAGGCGATATGCCAGCCATTCACACGGTGCATAATACGCCTAAAGATCCGTTTCTTGGGGTTCGCGGCCTTGCAACGCATTGGCAGGTGCGCCATCCCTTGTATTTGTCTGAACGCCTCAACCCGCGGGCCACCGACATCCTGTGCTGTCCCGGTCAACTTCGGGGCTCATTTGCTACCGTTTTTTTGTCATCGTACTTTTAGCCAAATTAAACGCGTACGGTTTTTCTGATTTCAGCCGGACTGGCATAGTGTTTTGCATCTCCATTGCCGTGCTTCTATCGTAGCGCTACGACGGTTTTGGCTGGGCCAAATTAAGGTCGCATTCAAGGCCGCTTTGCCATCGTAGGCTAACGACGCTAACGGCTATTCGAAGAGGTTTTCCGAAGGCGCCCAATTCCGGTCTTACGAGTTGCCGACTTGGCGTCGTAAAACCGCCGGAATACTCCGCTGATATTGTAACGTCCTTGTCCTGCTATACCCGTGTTTTGCCGCGCTGGCGTCGTATTGCGGCGACGCCAGCGGTGTTTGGGGCCATCGCATTTCAAGGGGAATGGCCAGGCTACGATCCCAAGATTTGACGCATGGCTTCGTTGAAGGAGAGGCCGAGGACTTTCATGAAAAAGTCGATGGCGTTGACCGCTTGGTTTCGTTGGGGCCAGCGCCAATGGCAGTCTTTTTCCAAGGTGCCAAACCTCATCCAATTTGTTAGTAACGGCAATTGCTACGGGAGATTAAAATTGCGCGACCCCCTCGCCCTTGGGACTTTGGCTGCGTTGCGGCTCGCTGCGCTCGCCTCCATTCGGCCAAAGCCCCAAGGGCGAGAAGATTATCGACGCTCGATTCCCGCCAAGGAACCTGAGTTTTTACAGAAAGAATTTTACACCGGCGCTGGCTTGGAGCCCTGCCGTGAAGCTTGCTTCAGGGGGAAGCTCATTCCAGATGGAAGTGGCGCGTTCAATAGCGTCGTCCGTCCCGTATTGGTTTAAGATTAGCCGATCATCGGCCATAGGCACGGGGCTGGCTATCATTGTTTCGTTCGATAGAAACCCATCCCTTGGGGCGTGGGGATGGCCAGTGGGCTCATCGCCTCAACGACATTCGTCCACGTGCCGTTCAGGGAGGCCGATGCTTGGAGCGTGCCGGTATACGTGATGGTTATGCCGTTGGAACCGCGATTGACGCTGATGGCGGGCGGAGATGCCACGTTGACTAGGGTCATGATCTCGGCTGGTGACAAGGCGCGGTTGTAAATCCGCACCTCGTCAATCAAGCCCTTGAAGTATTCCCCGTTATCCGCGCCGCCGATCCAAAGATCCCCGCCTCCGGTGGTGGCGGGGAGGGTGAAGGGGACTTGTTGATCCACCCCGTCAACGTAAAGGGCATACGTTTGGACACTGCCATCTTGCACGATCGCGGCATGATGCCAGTCGCCATCCAGGAGGATGGGTTCGACCGGGGGCCAAGTCTCCGCGCTGCCGCTGAAGATTCTGGGGCCATCGGGATCGCGCCAAATGCCGTACCAAGGTGCCTCCGTGCGGCCCTGGGTCACGATGCCGCCCCATGCCGCGTTGGACCGCGCTTGGAACCAGACGGAGACCGTGTAACTGCTGGTGTCGGCAAAGCGCAGGTAAGGTGCTTCGGCGACCGCGATATGGCCATCAACTCCGTCGACTTGCAGCGCGCCACTTCCCACGCGGCTGGCTTGGCTGAACGAAGCTCCGCCAGACGGCGTGCCGGGGTTCAATCCCAGGGCGGTATCCGCGCCGAGGTTGGCCGCGTCGTCAAACGCATAGTGGGCGAGGAGGCCGTCGATGGGCTCCTTAACGGTCAGGCGGGCCACCAAGCTGGTGACGGAGCCGCCGGGCCCGGTGAGCACGGCTTGGTAAGTGGTGTCGTGGTCCGCCAGCGTTGCTGAATCGATCGTGAAACTGGCGCTCACACCACCCTGCCCAAGCACGGCGGCAACCGGCGCGCCCATCGGCGTGGCGCCTTTGCGCCATTGGCAGGTTAGACTGAATTGATTGGCGGCGACGGTGAAAGCCACGGGTTGGCCGGGAATCGTGCGCACGTCTTTCGGCTGGGTGAGAATTTGGAGCGGTAAGTTTGTGGTGGAAGCGGGCGCATTATCCAGCTGTAAAAGCTCCTCCTCAGTCAACCCTCGCCGGTAGAGCCGCACGTCGTCGATCAAGCCATCGAAGAATTCGCTCACGCTGGCCGCGCCGCCGAGGCACAGTGGGCCGCTGCCATTGACGTCGGCCGAGGCGCCGGTGGCCGCAAGCACTCCATCCACATAGATCGCGCTGGTGGCCTGGCTTCCATCTTGCATGATCACCACGTGATGCCATTGAAAAACTAGGTTCCCGCTGTCGTCCAGAGGCAAATCCGATCCGGTCAAGTTTTGGGGCCCGCCAAAGGTCCATTGATTTTCACTGCTGAGCCAGATGCCATACCAAGGCGACTGATTGCGGCTCTTGGTCACAATGCCTTTCCAAGCGCTGGGCAACGACGCGGGATAAACCCAGGCCGCTAGAGTGAAGGTTTGCCCCGCGGTAAAGCGCAGTGACGGATTATCCGCCACCTCCAAATATCCGTCGCTGCCGTCTACGGCCAAGGCACCCGCGCCCACGCGGCCGGTGCCAAACGCGTAAACTCCCCCGGTGGCAATTCCATGGTTGGTCGAGGCGGAGTCCTTGCCTAAGTTGGCGGGATCGTCAAAAGTCCAATGGGCCACTAAGCCGGCGTCAATGCCGGTCGCGGCCTGCACATTCACCGTCGCCACGCGGCTGGAGATCGATCGGCCCGTGGAATCCGAAAACACCACGTAATAGGTGGCGCCATTGTCGGCCAGGCTTAACCCCGACAGGCTAATCGGCGTGGCCGCGCCCGCCATCGCCTGGCCGGCATCGCCATAGGGAATTCCATCTTTATACCATTGAAAAGCCAGGCTGGCCTGGCTGGCTTGCGCGGAAAGCGTCACGGAGTCGTTGGGAAAAACCGAGTTGTCCAGAGGCTGTATTAGGATGGCCAGGGGTGTTGGAGCTTGAGTTGGCGTGGCGGCGCTGAACAGCAGCCCGATCTCATCGGCCGACAGCGGGCGGTTGTAAACCCGCACCTCATCGATCAAACCGTGAAAATACTCCCCATTATCCGCGCCGCCGATCCAAAGATCCCCGGCGCCCGTGGTGTCCGGGATGACATAGGGGACCCATTGATCTACCCCATCGACGTAAAGCGCGTACGTCTGGGCGGTGCCATCCTGGACAATCGCGGCATGATGCCAATCGCCATCCGGCAGAACGGGCTCGATGGGCGGCCAGGTCTCCGCGCTACCGCTGAAGATTCTGGGGCCATCGGGATCGCGCCAAATGCCGTACCAAGGTGCCTCCGCCCGGCCCTTGGTTACTATGCCTCCCCAGGAGGTGTTGGGTTGCGCCATGAACCATGCGCTGACGGTGTAGCTGTTGGTGGCCGTAAACTGGAATGCGGACTGATCCGGAACGGCGAGGTGTCCGTTCCCGGTGGTTAACAAGGCGCCCGCGCCAACGCGGGAATTGGCGAACCAGAAGACACCTTCATTGGCGGTACCGTGGTTCGTCGAGGCCGAATCCATGCCTAGATTGGCGGGATCATCGAAAGTCCAGTGGGCGATCAAGCCGTCATCGAGGCCGGCTTGGGCCGTTCTACAACTCAGCCAGGCGCCAAGCGCGGCGGCCAAAGTTGGCCAGGGGATGCAAGGTGTTTTCATAGAACAGGATTATTGTATTTAGTTGCGCCAACTGGGCATGCTTCGGAAAAACGGGAATTGATTTGATGGAAAGTTAGTTGTTTAACGGGTTGAAGTCAATGGTGTGGCACATGATTGTCATGCGCATGATTTGTGGTGCGGCAGGCGGCGATAAATTTACCGGAAAACTAGGGGTCGAAACGCCTCGAGGCATGCGTGCGTCACAGACGCTCGACTTATTCCCTGCCGCACCTGGCCGCCTCGCCATGACAAAGGAGGTCGAATAACGCTTTATTACGCGCAAATCAATAATTTATCCTGAGGTTCTTCGGCAAGCCTGTGAGACCGTGTGGGCCATTGGGAACGATTCGATGACGGCAACGAATGTAGTTGCGACGCTGTTTGTGGTGGACGAGCAGGATTCGATCGGCTACACGCAGGTGCTGGAGAAAATGGAATTGGTGGACGGCGCGGCACTGGCGGTGACGTGCGTGCATACTTTCGGTCATGCGCAGATCAGTCAGGACCGATGGAATGGCCCTCAACGTAAAAATTATGAAAGTATTCATTGTCTATGCTCATCCGGAACCCCAATCGTTCAACGCCGAGCTTTTGAAATATTCGGTGCAAGTGCTGCAAGAGGCCGGACACCAGGTTCAAGTCTCGGATCTTTACGCGATGAAATGGAAAGCGGTGGCCGATCGCGATGATTTTCCGTGGCTCGATGCCGGTGAGCGGCTCGTCTATGGGAGCGCTTCCGGCAAGGCGTTCACGGAGAAAACGCAATTGCCGGAGATTGAGGCGGAGCAACAGAAACTGCGGTGGGCCGATTTCGTCATTTTTCAATTCCCACTCTGGTGGTATTCGATGCCCGCAATTTTAAAGGGCTGGGTCGATCGAGTTTACGCGCTCAAGTTTGCCTATGGCGTGGGTGAGCATAGCGGAGAAAAATGGGGGGATCGTTTTGGCGAAGGCACGCTCAAAGGACGCAAGGCAATGGTGGTCATGACGATGGGGGGACGTGAGGCTCACTATGGCCCGCGCGGCGTCAACGGCTATATCGAAGATTTGCTTTGGCCGATTCAGCACGGCATTTTCTTTTATCCGGGTATGGATCCACTGCCGGCTTTTACGGCGTTTGAAGTGGGCCACCGGGCTGCGCCTGAGGAATTTGAGAAGATCAAATCGGATTACCGTGCCAGGCTGCTCACCCTCGAGACCACGCCGATCATCCAATATCGTTCGCAAAACGGTGGCGATTACGACGGGCAACAAGTCTTGAAACCCGGCCGCGAGGGTAAAGGTGTGACCGGCTTGGCCATTCACCAAATAAACCCTCGGGTTAAAAGTTACGGCGGAGAAGCCTGAAGGATTCTGGGCTCGTTCAGCGGATGGTGCGCGGCTGAACGAACCGATGCCACGCGCTGGCGCAATTTAGGGCCGCCCGCGCTCGCGACCATTCGGTGGTGTTCGTTCCGGAATTCTGAAACTCCAGAGAGCGGGACCGTGGTATGCTCGCCCTGGGGCTTGCAAAATGCGGACTACTTGCGCAAACGATAGAAGTTACCCCGATTCGTTTGGTTGAGCCATGATCGGCATCCGCTAGGCGACCACAAAGTTTAGATTTCTTAGACCATTCACGATTTCGATAATTCAGGGTTTAGAAACCTAACCTAAACCTGAAGCGGTTGGTTGTCGTAAACAGTGTGAGAATCTCTTCCGAGTGAAGAGCTGGCCGACGAAAACCGTTCCCGGATCCCTCGCGAAACGGCGGCGGGTGGGGCGGGCAGTCTTGCTGGGGCAAGGTGCTCGCATCGCGCCATGGAGTGTTTCGCGCGGAACGAGCCTGCGTTTTTCCGCTGTCGACGCACCGAGAATGAGTCTCGGCCCCTCCTCCCAGCTTTATTCAGGGTGAGGGTGAGTATCGCCTTCTACACCTGCAATCGGAACCACATCTTCTGGGATGTCGGGTTCGCGCCATCCCCAATCCAAACGCGCTCGGCTATTTGAGCTTGGCGGGTTCAAAGGGGCCCGCCGATTGGATTTCGGGTTGCGCCAGCAGCCAGGCGCGGCGTTGGACAATGAAGTCTTTGATGGAATCCAGATGGTGATGAAACTCGGCCGCGGCTTCGTCGGGATTTCGATTCGCCGCTTTGGCCCGCAGTTGGACTTCCGCCTCCAGACGCGCGGGAAGTTGGTCGATGAGCGGGTTGAGGCGCTCGGGGGTGAACTCTTTATCGAGCAGATCCTTGATCCGCGCCAGGAAAAACTGGCGGAAAATGGGGTTGGCCAGGATCGGCTTGGAGAGGTGACTGCCGGGGCGCCACCAATGCCCGTTGCCGGCGCGAAAGCCGTTCGGCGGCTCCTGTTCCGTCCAGCCTTCGGGACGGTCGCCCTCGGCCGCGTAGGTCAGGGGTAGATGGATCAAAGCGGGCAAATTCGGATAGCCGTCGTAGTCCCCCCACGTTTTGTCCTGGTCCCACACATAGAAAGTCCATTTTTTAGTGCCGTGCGTGTCATGGTAGAGAGAGTAATTGTTGAAGAAGCCGTCCCAATCCGAGAGCACGATGCGCGCGGCGTAATGATGAACGAGTTTTTCGGCGTCAAACTCGCGGCGGATGATTTCCCACTGAGCGGCCGGATCGGTCTTCGTTTGTTCGAGCCGTTCCACCAAGGAGAGCACGTCCGCGTGGCCTGGTTCTCCGGATTTCCAGATATTCTGCCCCTCCACGGTGTTGTCGTGGCAAGTGCCTTTGTAAAGGTTGCCCTGATCGTTGAGGCCGAGGCGGCGGAGAAAAGCCTGGTTCACTTGCTCATAAATCAGGCAGTAACCCTGCAAAGTGCCATCGACCGTGAGGCGCGCATAGTCGATACGGCAGACGTCTTGCCCGGCCCGGCGATGGAACTCGTAGGCCAGCGGTTCCGTGAGCGCCCAGCGGGGAGCTTCTTCCTTGAAGGCGAGATTGATAGTGGGCATCCCATTGAGCCACTCGCCTTTATTGAAATGGATTTTATAGCCGCCGTGGTGAGCGAAGAGGCGCACATCATCGAATAGTTGAGGCGCGCGGGTTTTGGCGTCCAGATAAACCAGCGCGGCGGAAGCGCTCTCTTGGGGAACAAGGATTCTTTCGATCAATGGGCGGGAAAGGTGCGCCGTCGCGCCGGTTAACAACGCGGCTTTTAAATCGCGCTTGAGGTTGGCTTGGACGGTCGGAAGCTGGATTCTTGGCCCGGTAGCGACGCCGTGAAGGGCGTCGCGCTGTTGGATGGCGGAGCGGAAACTCGCGCGCACGGCGGTGAATTGCGCGAGGGTTAGGCCGGGCAGCGTCGAGGCGGACAAGTAATCGGTTTCAAAGGCGGGCGCGATCCGGAAGTTGCCACTGCGCCGCTCGGCCAGGCGGTCGGTCGGGCTGTCCTGCCAGGCCGCCAACGCTTTGGCTTGGTCGGTCGAAAGCAGCGGGGCAAGGGTATCGCCTAGAGACTTCTTAAAAGTTTGGATTTGCAGGCGCACGTTCTGGATGAATTCCGCGGGCTTCGGGCTGGCCATGAACGCTTGCTCCGCGTGGCTGTAGTTGGCGCATTGGGCCGCAAAAATCGGGACGAGTTTGAAGGCGTTCTCGGCTGGCGCGTTGTCGAGGGTAAGGGCCGCCCATAACGGGGCTAGATTGAGGAGCCCGCGCCACTGTCTCACCGCCATCTGGCGCATGCGCTCTTCTTGGCTGACGAGGCCTCCCCGTTTCTCGAAGGGTTCCACTTCTCCGGCGGTATGGATGATGAATGCCAGCGGCAAAGTGCCCGGCTCGGGCAGTTTTTGGGAAAGGCAGGCCAGCCAAGGACGAGGTTCGTTTTCGGCGGGGTAGAATCGCCGCCCGCCTTTTTCATTCACCGCCCGAAGGCAGAAACGGATAATCCGGCCATCGGCTTGACCGGGAATCGTGGCGGTGAAAGATCCGCCCGCGCCAACCAGGGGCACCGTTTTTTCTTCCGGCAGCGCGCCATTACCGACGACCTGATAGGCTAAGACGGCTTCGCGCACGCCCGTGGAGTCTTGGATTCTGGCCTCGACTTGAATGGGCTGGCCCGGTTGGGCAAAGGCGGGGGAGAACTTCACCTGATCAATGGTGGGCGGCAGAAATTCAGCGTACACACTGTTTCGCTCGCCCGGCGTGCCGGTGGGGCGGACGTGATCTTCGGCAGGGGCCGAGGCCGCCCAGTTTTGAATCTGGCCGCTCGGGACGGTGGGGCAAATGCGTTCGAGCGATGAAGAGCCGCCATTGGCCGCCGTGGGCCAAGGAGCGACATTGGTAAAAGTGAGGCTGTCCGCCAGGTTATCTTGGGCGTCACGCAAATCGATGCGTTCGCCCTTTTCCTTTAGGCTTTTCTCGAACTCGCCCACGACGGTCGCCTGGCGGTAATAGCGGGCGAACAACTCCCGGTTTTTGCAAATCACCACGTACCCTTGGGGCGCCAGGGTCACGTTGGCGGGGAAGGTGAATTTGACGCCTTTAGCCAGCTTCCACCCGGCGAGGCTGACCGGTTGGTCGGTGGGATTATGCAGCTCGATCCATTGCAGATCCTTCAGTTTGCCGGGCGCGTGGTAGAAGACCTCGTTGATCACAACTTGCCCCTGAAGTGGTAGCGCGCAAGTCGCTAATCCTAAGAGGAGAAAACAAAATATGCGTGACATGAATATAGTATGAACTTATTAGCAGTTGACACAAGTCAAAATCGGCAATTACGACGGCTGTTTAACCGGCGGTTTTTCCCAAAAGGGCGCTGGATGGAAATTAGCCTGACTCGACCAAGCCCCACCTGTGCCTGGCTAATACCGGAAAGTCTTGACCACGAGTTCACGCCTTTAACGGCGTGGCTGGAATAACACGCCGCGCCCAGGTTTTAACAGTTGGGAGACGTGTGTTTTTGGTGGCGCATGAATTGCCATCAGGCTCCGCTCTTAACCGTTTTTAGTCCCCCAAATAAGGCGACCCCTTTGGCGCCGCCCGCCAGGGCAGATTGCAGGGCGCGATCGAACTCGCCGCCTTTAAAGTCTGGCAGATAGAGCCCGGCGTATAAAGGGCGATCCTTGGGCAGCGCGGCGACGCCTTCCTTGACGGCGCGTTCGATCCACTCCGGTTCCTCATTGTAGAAACGGTTATAAGTCATGGGCAGGATGGCGTCCAAATTCCAGCGAGCCCAGTCTTGCCGCACCATTTTTTTGGCCAGGGTGGGGGAGGGGAAAACCGCCGCCGTAATCTGTTTGTGTTTTTCATGGGCCACCGCCGCCAGTTGATTCACTAGTTGAGTTACGCTGTCGTAACGGTATTGCCGCCAGGCGGCGTGGGACGGCGGGTCCGGCAGCTTTAGCGGGTCTTCGCCGGTTTGCTTTTTGAAAGCCGCGCGGCACACCTCGCAATAGCAGTAATCGAACGGTGGCAATTCCTCGTTTTGCACCAAGTTATAGTTCTTCCATAAGGCCACCGGCAAAATCACATCCGGATAGCGGATGTAATCCAGGTGGATGCCGTCAAGATTGTCCGTGTCGCCCAATTTGGCGACGGCTTTCGCCAAATGCTGACGGACTTCTTCATGGGAGGGGCAGAGAAAATGGTAATAGTCGACATAGGCGGGCTTGCCGGCGGCCGATTCGCCGCGCCGGTTGACGACGTACCAATCGGGATGTTGCTCCAGGAGTTCTTTGTCGCCCCGGCACAGCGTCCAGATCCAGGCGTGGGTTTCCAGCCCTTGGTCTTTGGCGCGGGCCAGCACCTCGCGATTGTAGCCGCTGAACAGCACGGCTTTGATTCCGGCCTGGCGGAACTTTTGGAATCGTTCCGTTTGCTCAGCCGGTTTTAAATTCTCCCCCCCGTCGGTCCAGATCCAGTTTTTTAGCGGGGGTTGGTCGCCTAGCAGGGGAGGCGTATTTAGAAAAAGACTCGCGGTGGAAAGGCCCAGCGTACCCTGGGCTGCGGTTTGAATAAAAGTTCGTCGGTTCATGATCGACAAGGTAGGTAAATTAGGGAGAAAGGCGAGTGTTTTTATTGCTTCACTGACGCCGCGGCAAAATGGGTTTTCACCGCGAAATCGGCGGGGCGGGTTTTGATGGAGAATTCTTGCCAGCGGGCGTATATCTATTCAAAGTGCGGTCGGTCAAAGCAACCGACATTCATGAGAACCGATAATCTGCAAAAAAACGGCCGAGCCCTCGCGCTCTTTAGTCTCGCCCTGGTGGCGTTCATATCCACGGCGGTGCGCGCGAGTGAGCGGGAGGAGTGGCGAAACCGTATGCTGCCCATCACCCCGCACGGTTACCTCTGCGGTTTCACGGGCAGTCCCATCGCCATCGATGGCAAATTGGATGAGGCGGCCTGGGCGGCGGCGCCTTGGACCGAGGATTTTAATGATATTCAAGGCGCGGCCAAACCCGCGCCGCGCTGGCGTACCCGGGCGAAGTTATTGTGGGATAAGGATTATCTTTATGTCGCGGCGGAGCTCACCGAGCCGCACGTTTGGGCCACGCTCACCAACCACGATGCCGTTATCTTTCAAGATCCCGATTTTGAAGTGTTCATCGATCCCGACGGGGATACGCACAACTACTATGAGTTCGAGATCAACGCGCTTAACACCAGCTGGGATCTGCTGCTCGATAAGCCCTATCAGGACGGAGGTAAAGCCCACAATGAATGGGCTATCCCCGGGTTGAAAACCGCCGTCCAGGTCCGCGGCACGCTCAACCATCCGGCGGATGTCGATTCGGGGTGGACGGTTGAACTCGCCTTCCCCTGGAAGGTGCTTGGCCAGCCTGCCCGCCATGGCGGTTGCCCCACCGAAGGCGCGCAGTGGCGCATCGGC
>DBTJ01000014.1:46910-61492 GCA_002306985.1 Verrucomicrobia bacterium UBA1319 | reverse complement strand
CCGTGCTGGCCCGCGCCCGTCTCGGCGATCACCCGGGTTTTGCCCATGCGGCGCGCCAGCAATACCTGGCCGATGGCGTTGTTGATCTTGTGCGACCCCGTATGCAGCAAATCCTCGCGCTTGAGATAAATCTTGGCGCCGCCCAATTGCCGGGTCAGCCGCTCGGCGAAATACAAGGGCGAGGGTCGCCCGCAGAATTCCCGCAGATAGTAAGCCAGCTCTTGCTGGTAGGCGGGATCTTGTATCGCTTGCGCATACTGAGCCTCCAGCTCTTGCAACGGTTGCACGAGCGTCTCGGGCACATAACGCCCCCCGTACGGGCCAAAATGCCCTTCCGCATCCGGCAGATTATTCGTCTCAGCCATAACGGCGTTCAACATAAGGCCTCGGTTTGGCGATGTAAAGCCATGGCGCGGGCGCCAAAACCAGGGTCGGACGCAAAGCCGGCCCGCGCCGCCCCCGGTGAATTAAGCGTCCGGATAATTCCGTGTCTCCTTTTCCCTCCGGCGCACATATTATTATGACATGACCGACGCGCCCGACGCCGAACTGCTGCGACAATTCACCCGGAACCGCTCCGAGGCGGCTTTTGCCACCCTCGTGGAGCGGCACCTGGCCCTGGTGTATTCCGCGGCCTTGCGGCACACCGCCGATCCGCAGTCCGCGCAGGACATCGCTCAAGCGGTGTTCCTCATCCTCGCGCGCAAGGCGGGCTCGCTCGGCCGCAACCCCGCGCTGGCGGGCTATCTTTACCACACGGCGCGGCTCACGGCGGCGAATTGGCGGCGCGCCGAAACCCGCCGCATCCACCGCGAACAGGAGGCCTACATGGAAGCCGCCCGGGAAACGGCCGCGCCCGACGCGGCCTGGCGGGAATTGGCCCCGTTGCTCGACGAGGCCATGGGGCGCCTGAGCGCCGCCGACCGCGACGCGCTGGTGCTGCGATATTTTCAGAACCAAAGCCTGGCGGCGGTCGGCGGCGCGCTCGGCTTGGGGGAACGCGCCGCGCAAAAGCGCGTGGCGCGGGCCCTGGAGAAACTGCGCGGCCTCTTTGCCCGGCGCGGCGTGAGATTACCGTTGACCCTGATCGCCGGAGCGATGTCGGCGTACTCGGCGCAAGCCGCCCCGGCCGGTCTGGCAAAAATGATCGCGACCGCCGCGGTGGCGCCCGGGGCGGCGGCCGGGACCGCCACTTTAACCCTGGTGAAAGGAGCTTTGAAAATGATGGCTTGGAACCAAATAAAAACGGTCGCCGTCGCCGGCGTAAGCGTGTTACTCGCGGCGGGTTTGACCTCCGTGGCGGTTAAAAACGTCCGCTCGAAAACCGCTACGGCCGCCTCGCCGACCGCGGCGAACGCGTATCCGGGCGACTGGATTTGGGAACCCAATGCCAGCACCTTAAAGCGCGTGCCGCCGATCTTTCTACTCCGCCCATCCACCCTGCCGGCCGCGAGCCTTCCGTTCGACTTGTTTGGCGAAGGCCGCTTCCTCGCCAGGGGTAAAACGATCCAAGAACTCTTGGCCACGGTCTGGTCGCAGAAAAACTCGTCGCTCAAACTGCTCTATCCCGCCGATTTGCCCGACGACAAATATGACATCATCGCGACCGACCCAAAGCATTGGCCCGAGGCGTTGAAGTTAGAAATCAACCGACGTTTCCATCTGATTGAGCAAATCGAAACCCGCGACGGAACCCCAGTGGTGGTGGTAAAAAACGCCGGTTAGCCGGCCTTCTTTCAGCGCGCCATCGCAACCGAACCTCACTCGCGGTTGAGGAATTCGTCCACCTTGGCCTGGATGGTGCGCTCGCATTCCGGCACGCTCAACACATCGCATTCGCTGCCCATGATGAAGGGATGCCCCGTGGCGTCCATCTGGCGGCTCAATTCCCGTTTGATCCGCCTGACCTCGGCCAGGCTGAGCAAGGCGTCCGAATAAAACCGTTTGGTCGGCAAATTACCGTAGAGCACCGTGGTTTTGGGCACCCGGGCGGCGTCCTCCCACAGCACCCGGGAACTGCCTAAGCTCAACACCGCCGGATCGAGCGTCGTGAAACGCTCGAGCATGCCGGCGAACAATTCGCCGCAATTGTGAAAAATCAAATCGACCCCGGCGTCCGCCAATAGCCGCCGCACGCGCCGGTTGGGCGCCAGCACATAACGCTCGAACACCGCGTAACTTTGCGCCAGCTGTTTGGGAGAGAAATAGACTTGGTTCGCCGCCGGCTCGCAAATAATGATCGCTTTGGCCCCCGCCTCAATTTGCGCCCGCAAGTATTCCAGGATGACATCCTGCCCCACTTCCAACACCCGCTCGAACAACCGCACTTCCGCTTCTTCCGCCGCGGTCGCGCCCGCGCCCGCCAGGAACACCGGAGTGATCGGATCCGCCACCAATTTGGTGGCCAGGGAAAACGGCCCGATCGCCATGCCCACCGCCAGCAAATCCGCGCGCCCCGCGAGATATTGGATGGCCGCGCAAGTGGCGCGCATGCGCGGAATCAACGGCGTCGCGCAGCCGTCGATGGCCGCGTCGCGAAAATGATAGGCGTTAATGTCCGCGGCCGGGATCGATCGAGCCGCCAGCAACGCGGTTTTTTCCAAAGTCAAATCCATCAACGGAAAGGCCAGCGGGGTGGCAAAACGGCGCGCCGCCGCCGCGACGACCGCGCCCAACCGCGGGCCGTCGAGCAGAATCTCGTCGGCGTCGGCGTGCTCCCGCAGCACCAGGTGCGCGCCAATCGGCATCCGCAAACCGGAGCGCGCCAAATCCAGATAAAATTCACGCTTCATGGGGTTTCCCGGGAAACTCCGCGCGCGCGGCTGGGTTATTAAAATTCGTTCGCATTATTGGTGTTACGCCCTAAGGATAAGCTTTTCTATTGCCACGGCTTGCACCGCGCCACTTTTTTGGTGTATTTTTGAAGCATGAATCCGAACCAGTTCAAATCCCGGTTTCTCCGGCGCGTGGGCAATTGGGAGCCGTTTGAACAACTGCTCGACTTGCTGCCCGACGTCGCGTTTTTCATGAAGGACCGGCAAGGCCGGTTTGTCATGCAGAACCGGCGCTCGCTCGAATATTCGCAAGTGGTGCGGGAGAGCCAGGTGATCGGGAAAACCGATCGCGACTTCTGGTCCCCGGATCGAGCCGAGGAGTACGTCACGGGCGACCGGCAGGTCATGGCCACGGGCGTCCCCATCATCAATGCCATCGGGCCGGCGCCCGAGATCGCCGGCTCGAACCGCCTGATCGTGTACAGCAAAGTACCCGTCCGGGATCGCCGGGGGCGCGTTATCGGCATCGCGGGCACCCACCGCGAAGTGGCGGATCGGCGGGCGGCGCCGGAGAAATTCGGCCAGCTATCGCGCGCGGTCCAGCGCCTGCGCGAGCAATTCGCCGAACCGCTCTCCACGCCCCAACTGGCGGCCATGGCGGGGCTTTCCCGCAGCCAGTTCGAGCGCGTGTTCCGCCGCCTCTTCGGCACGCCGCCCATGGATTACCTAGTGCGCGTGCGCGTGAACGCCGCCTGCCGGAGCCTGGAAAACACGGATCGCAAATGCGCGGATATCGCCCTGGAATGCGGGTTTTACGATCATAGCCATTTTTCGCGCGCGTTTCAGCACCTGCTGGGCCTCTCGCCCCAAGCTTACCGGCGCCGTCACCAGCCGCAAACGAAGCGCCCCGCTCAGCTGGGACGGTCCGCCAGGCGCGTGGGGGCCAAGCGGGTGTCGCGCTCCAAATAGCGCGCCCCCCACAGCCAAAAAGCGCCCCCCACCAGGAACATCACGGCCACGATCCAAAAGGCCTTGTTCATATCCTGATAGCGATCGCTTAAGATGCCGATGATGACCGGGGATATCACGTCCCCCAGCGCGTGAATGACGAAGATATTCAAGGCGAACGCCGGGGCGCGCATGGCGGGATGGCTCACGTTGGCCAGGATCGTGTTGGTGGGGCCGGTATTGAAAAAGAGGCAGAAACACGCCAGAAAAATAAACAGCCAGATCCACGGAGCGGGCGCCTTCAACACCGCGATGAACAGCGGAAACCCGACCAGCATCGCCACCCCCGAAACCAGGAAATACGCGCCCCCGTAGCGTGTGCGCAAGCGATCTCCCAGCATGCCCCCCAACAGGGTGGCCGCCAGGCCCGACACCACCACGATCCCCCCGAACAGCATCACCGGGCTGCCGCCAATCCCCCGCACCGTTTCCAAGTAATAAGGCATCCAGAAGGCGATGCCGCCAATGGCAAAGGTCATCGCCGCCATGCCGAGGCTGCACAGGACGTAGGAAGGCGTCCGCAACAGCGTCAAATAATCTTTCCAAGCCACCGAACCCGCGGCGGTGGCATGGCCCAAATCGGCCTGCCCACGGGGTGGCTCACGCATGAAAAAGCAAAAACCTCCCAGCGCCAAACCCGGCGCCATCACCAAGTAAAACGCCCAGCGCCAACTCTCCGGCACCGTCCCCAGGGAGCGATGGGCCCACGAGCCAATGTCGGAGCCTTTGATGGCGTCGCCAATCACGTAGCCCAGGGCGCTCCCCACGGGTATGGCCATGTAAAACCAAGCCAGCATCCGGCCCCGTCGTTCGATGGGATAATAATCGGAAATAATCGTCGGCGCCACCGGCCCGTAAGCCGCCTCGCCCACGCCCACAAAACAGCGCGTCAAGAGCAACAGCGCAAAGGTACCCGCCAGTCCGGAAGCGCCGCTCGCCAGGCTCCACAAAACAATGCCCACCCCCACCAAGCCCCAGCGCGATCGCCGCTCCGCCAGCCGCCCGAACAGCGGCGCTCCCAGCATGTAAGCCACCATGAAAGCCATGGACAACACGCCAATCAACGCGTTCTCCGGCTTGAAGCCCAAATGCGCCCGCGACCATTCCAAGATCGCCCGCACCGCCGCGCCCCCGCCATTGGAATTCGGCCCGAAAAAAGTGTCCTTGATCGGCGCCACCACCGCCGCCAACACCTGACGGTCGATGTAGTTGAAGAGATTGATGAGAATCAGCAGCAGCAAAGCGGAGCGCGCGCCCGCCGGAATGGTTTCGGAGGGTTTTTGCCACGTACCAGGTTCGCCTTGTTTCATATTTTTATCGCCGCATGGATGCCCGTAAACCGGCCCGCCGTCACCTATCGCTAGCCGGCCGCCGGGCTCCAGTGCTATCAAAACGAGTTGGCCAACTCAATCACGAATGCCAGTGGATAGGCGTGGCGATATTTTCTTAGGCGGCGCGAAAAAATAATCGGAGCATTCTGGCTGGCTCTTTTGCCGGTTGGCTGCGTTGTGAACTCGTTACCGATCCCTGCGGATCTGCTCCTCGTTCACGTCTTGCCAGCCAGCAAAATTTCCGCGCCCTAATTGCTCAAATTATTTTTTCGCGCCGCCTGAGCGCCACTTACGCTCACGCCGAGCATGCGAAAGGATCTAACCACCCTACGGCAAGGTTGCTTGCAGCGCCCGCCCGCGCGACTCGAAATGCTCCCGCAACCGGCGCAACCCCTCTTCGGTGGGCACCACGGGCGCGTACCCCAGATCCCGCTTGGCGGCGTTGATATTAAACCAATGCGAGGAAGAAAGCTCGCGCACCGCAAAGCGCGTCAGCCGCGGCTCCCCCGGCGCGCGCCGCAAGCGATGGATTATTTCAAATCCCCAAGCCAGCACCATGGCCAGGCTGGCGGGCAGGGAACGATCCACCGGCGGGGCGCCCGCCGCTTGCAACAAGCGATTGATCATCGTCCAGACTTCCACCGGCTCGCCTTGCGAAATGAAATAAGCTTTGCCCGCCACCGGCGACCCCGGCTCCAAGCGGTCCGCGGCCAGCAAATGGGCGCTCACCGCATTATCGATATAAATCGTATCGATGAGTTTCTCTTGCGTGCCGATGCGGCATAATTGCCCGGCGGTGGCGCGCGCGGCGAGGCGGGGCAGCAGATGATTATCCCCCGGGCCCCAAATCAAATGGGGCCGCAAGGCCACCGTCGCCAGGCGCCCATTGCAGGCGGCCTTGATCTTTTGTTCGGCCAGCGCTTTGCTTTTGGAATAGTGGGCCACAAACCGGGCGGGGTACGGCGCGGATTCATCCATGCCCGCCATGTCTTTGCCATCGAAGACCACGCTCGGGGAGCTGGTATAAACGAGCCGGGACACTCCATGGCGACGGCAGGCGGCGATCACATTTTCGGTGCCAATGACATTCGCCCGGTGATATTCCTCGTAAGGCCCCCAGACCCCGGCTTTGGCCGCCACGTGAAACACGATATCGCAACCCGCCACGGCCGCGGCGACCGCCGGGGCGTCGGCTAAGTCGCCGCGCAACTGGCGCACGCCGAGCTGGCGCAGTTCCGCGTGGTCGTTGCGGCAAAAGGATCGCACCTCGGCGCCGCGAGCCAAGAGCCCGCGCACCAAGGCGTTTCCCAAGAATCCGCTGCCACCAGTGACCAAAGCTTTCATGCAGTCCAAATAATGGCCCTCACGATAAACCCGGAAGGCTAGAAAAGAAAGACCCAGAAAACCGAATGTAAACTTACGCCGGCTGGCGCGCCGCCCAAACGGCCAGCTTTTCACGGAAGATTTTGGCGTTGTGCCGAATATCGACGGGAAATCCAGGGTGAATCAGGAAGATGCCAATCGGCCGGGTATGGGCATGCCGTTCGGCCAGCTCGCGCAATTGTTGCAGCAACTCCGGGCGGCCGACGCTCGTTTCCGGCTCCAATTCCACACAGATGGCCGGCAGCAGATTCCCCCCGCGCCGCACCCCCACGAGCGCGGAACGGTAGACCGCCGGGTGCGTATTAAAAATCGCTTCGCAGGGGATGGTGAAGAAAACCCCGGTTTTCGTTTCCACCCGGTGCGCCTTGCGGCCGCAAAACCAGATGCGGCCCCGGGCATCCAGGTACCCCACATCGCCCATCCGATGGTAAAAATCCCCGGTGGCGGGATCGCCAATCTTGGCCAACCGCGTGGCTTCGGGCCGGTTGAAATAGGACCGGGTGGCATGCGGCGCCTTGACCACCAGTTCGCCCACCTCGCCCGGGGGCGCCAGCAAAGCGTCGCTCCACGCCGCGATCGGCTCATCGGCGACCCGGATCACCCGCACTGCCACCCCCGGCACCGCGCGCCCCACGCAGACGCCTTTGCCTAAATTGGTTTGGACCACGGTCTCCCCCAGCATTTCGTCGGTGCCGATCGAAGCCACGGGCAGGCATTCAGTCGCGCCGTAAGGCGTGAACACCTGCGCGCCCGGCGAGAGCATCGCCGCAAACCGGCGCAACACTTTGGCCGACGCGGGCGCGCCCGCCGAAATCACCCGCCGCAACGTGGGCAGTTTAATCCCCCGCTCTTCCCCATAGCGGCCCATCCGGTTGATCAGCGCGGGCGAGCCAAACATATTGGTCACCCCAAAATTCTCGACCGCCTCCAGGATTTTAACCGGGTCCACTTGAGCGGGCCGGGTCGGGTCCATGTCCGGCAAGATGGCCGTCATCCCCAGCGCCGGATCGAACAGAGCGAAGAGCGGAAACGTGGGCAGATCGATCTCGCCCGGTTCGATGCCGTAGAGTTCGCGCACGCGCTCGACTTGAGCGGTGAAAATTTCATGGGTGTAGACCACCCCTTTGGCGGGGCCCGTGCTGCCGCTGGTAAACAGAATCGCCGCGGTTTCCAGCGGTTTGGGAATCATGGGCGTGAACCGCCCGCCAGCGGCGCCCTGGGCTCGCACTTGCCGCAAAGTACACCCGCCCAGCCAGGCGCGTTCCCCCACGGTGATGGTTCGTTTGATGGTTTTTCCGGCCCAGCCCAACACGACGCGCGCCGCCTGGGCTTTCGGTATGCCGATGAACGCTTCCGGCTCCGCTTCCCCCAGGCACTTGCCCAGATACCGCAAGCCAATGCCGGGGTCGATCAAGACGGGCACCGCGCCCAATTGAAATAAGCCGAACGTCAGGGCGAAAAAATCCAAGCTGGGCGGCACCATGAGCGCCACGCGCGCGCCGCGCTGAAGACCCAGTTTTTGCAGGCCGGCGGCCAGCTGGCGGCTGGCTTCGTCCAACTGCCGAAACGTGTAGTGCGTATAGCTCACCCGGCCTTGGCGGTCGCGGCCGTGCGGAAAAACCACCGCCGGCCGGTGCGGCTGTCGATCCGCCATGACGCCGAGATGCGAAGCGATATTGTTGGTAATCATTGCCGCCATGGGGTGCGCCTTTAGGAACTCAGAAACCGCCGCAAATGCGCGAGAATTTCCTCGCCCGCGTCTTCCAGCACCAAATGCCCCGCCTGGGGAAACACTTGCGCCTCCGCCGCGGGCAATTGCCGCCGCCATTCCGCGAGGAAGTGCCGGTTAAACACAAAATCCCGCGCGCCCCACAAAAGCAAGGCGGGCGTCTGGCGAAATTGCGCCAGTCCCGCCTGGGTTTGGCTGACTAAATCATAGCTGGGGTCCCCGGGGACCAACGGAATGTCCCGCACAAAACGCAAATGCGCCAGCCGGTTCTCGGCGCTGGCGCACGGCGCCATATACCCTTCGCGCACCGGGGCCGGCAGACCCCGGCAAGCGCCCCAACGCAAGGTGAGCCGGCAAAACCAGCCGGTTTGACGAATCAGGAAATCCGCCAGCGGCGTGCGCCGGCACAGCCATAACGACCAAGGCAGCCGCGCCGTGGCGGGCAAATGAAAACCGCCGGTATTGAACAGCACCAGGCGCTTGACGCGCTCCGGATGTTTCACCGCATAGGTCATGCCGATCATGCCGCCCCAATCGTGCATCACCAGGGTCACGGGTCCGGGCAATCGCAACCGCTCGATCAACGCCTCCAAATCGGCCACCCGCCGCGCCAACGTGTATTCGTAGAAGCGCGGCTCGGGCTTGTCCGAAAAACCGCAACCGACGTGGTCCGGGACGATGGTCCGGTATTCTCCGCGCAAACCCAGCACCAAATTCCGGTAGAGAAACGACCAGGTGGGGTTTCCATGCAGCATCACCAGCGGCTCGCCCCGCCCTTCGTCGAGGTAATGCATGGCCACGCCGTCCAAATCCAGGTAAGAGCCGGTGAACGGGTACAGGTCTCGGCGAAAGTCTACCATTCCCACCCCATCATTAAACAAGTTAAGCCGCTGCCAATGCCCAGAAAAGCGGCGCGCTGGCCCGCCTTTAACGCGCCCCGTTCATCCGCGATCGCGGCGGTCACGGGCAAGGCCGCCGTGCCCATGTTGCCCAAAAACCGGTAGGTGGAAAAATCTTTTTCCTTGGGCACTTGGAGGGCGTTGAGAATCGACTCTTGATGGCCGCTGCCCACCTGGTGGCAAATCACGCGGTCGATGTCCGCCGCCGCCCATGGCATGCCCGCCAAAAATTTCGCCCAGGTGCGCCGGCCCAATTGCACGCCGTTTTTCAAGACCGCCACGGAATCGGTGGCCATGAATTCCTGGTGCGATCCGGTGGTGTTATCGCGGCGCAATCCCCATTGGCAAAGCCGGTGATGCTCGGGGTCCATCTCGCACACCGCGCCCAAAAAACGATGCCGGGGCGAACCGGCGAAGGAGCCGTCGGTCAACAGCATCGCCACCGCGCCCGAGCCGCCGGTGAAGGTCGCCAAGGCGGGAGTGAACACTTCCATGCCGCCGCCGCGCGTCAGGCGGGCGAGCGCGAGCTCGTTGATCTCGCGCGCGGACTCGCAAGACACGACTAAGCCGGCGCGGATCTGCCCCAGCTCGATGCGGTTGGCCACTTCAATCATGCCGTTGAGCACGCCCAGGCAGGCGTTGCTCAAATCGAACGCCAGCACCCGGCCCCGCACCCCCAGGTCGTCGGCCACCGCGCAGGCCGTCGCCGGCTCGAAATTTTCCCGGCACACCCCGCCATACACGAGCATCCCAATGTCTTGCGGGCCGACCGCGGCCTGGCGCAACGCTTTGCGGGCCGCGGCCACCGCGCCGGCGGACAGGCTGGCGCCGGGCTGCCACCAGCGGCGCTCGGCAATGCCGGTCCACGCTTCCAGCTGCCCGGGCTGGAGATTCAGCCGGGCGTACACGGGCGCCAGCCGGTCTTCAAGCTCGGCGGTGGTCACCACCACCGGCCCCAGCTCGTACCCCATGCTGGACAAAAACACCCGCTGATATTTCGCCGTCATATTTCCCGACATACGCTACGCTTGGCCGGCCGCACCCGGCCGGACCGTGAAGTTTTTCATGGCATAAATCACCCGGCCATCCACCGAGAGAAAACCATCCGCCACGAGCATTCGCCGCGCCTCATCCACGCGGGTCACCACGGCTTCGACCGTGACGAGTTTTTGGCCGGGCACGATCTGGCCGCGATAGACCCATTCATGTTTCGCGCCCACCGCCACCGCTTCCCAGCGACCCTCCGCCCGGCCCCAGCGCTGGCAAGCCATGTACTTTAACAGCTGAAGATAAGATTCCAAGCCCAGAGAACCCGGCGTCACCGGGTCCTGATAGAAGTGGGCTTTGAAAAACCACTCCGCCGGATTCACCGCTTTGACGCCCCGAATATAACCGAGTCGATGCGGCCCGCCCGCCGGCAAATAACATTCCACCCGGTCGATCATGCGCAACGGATCGGCCACCAAACTGGCGGGGTAATCGGCCGCGCCCCGGCTATCCGCCGCCCCCGGCTGCCACAACGCCGCGTTTTTAATCCCTTCCTGCCGCAACAGGGAGGCTTGCGGGAAAAAGCCGAAGTAAGTGTCCCCCTGGTACACCGGCTGGCCCCCGGCGCGCACCTCGAAATCGAACCATTGCAGGATCATGCCCGCCGAGCTGGACAAGCGGGTCAGCTTAACGCGAATGGACAACCCGCCGGTCCCCGGCCAAACGGGCGCAAACTGCGTGCCCGAGCCCCCCAGGTTGCGGAACGAGAGGTCCACTTCGCTGGCGAGGGCCGATCCCACATACGCCGCCAGCCAGCCGCACGGCTGCAGGGCGATTTCCAGCAGCACCGAGAAAGGCATATCGCCCTGGCGGTTCGCCGCGAAATACCAGGCGTCCGGCGGAACGTCATACTCGGCCACCACCACGCCGCCCGCCGCCAGTTTAAAGGGCTCCGCGTTTTCGATGGCCACAATCCGGTCGAGAAACTGGAAGGGCGGCCCGGGCAGCCGCGCGATGCGCCGCCGCTGATCGAACACGCGATAGGGCTCGCCGAAAGCTTCCGAAGGTTTGCCGACGGCGAAAGCGAGAATGCGGTCGTAGTCGAACAACACGCGCTTGGGCGCCGCCGCCGGGCGTTGCCAAACCGCGCGCAACGTGTCGCGGGTCGCGCCGGCATAGCGCAAATTCATGCCGGCAATCTCGACAATCGGCTTGCCGTCGGCGTACATCAAGGCATCGGCCACGACATACGGCTCGGGACGGAACCCGATTTCCTTGATCGAAATCTCGTACGTAACCGTGGCCGAGGATTCGAGCACCTGGCCCCGGCATTTCAATTGGCTGGGCATGCCCGGCACCGGCTCCAGCACGACCTGGCCGTCGGCCACCACCCAGCCCAGGCGTAAGAGATACACGCGCAAGGTGTGCAGGCAACACTCGTACATCAACGTGCCCGGCATCACGCGGTCATCGACAAAGTGGCAGCGCAGGAACCAATCATCGGGCCGGATATCGGCCTCGCCCCGGATGACGCCCGCGCCATAGCGTCCGCCCCGCGGAGCCAGCTCGACGATGCGATGCACCAAGCGCATCCGGCCACCGGGCAAGGTGAGCGGCCGCCCCAAAGGTAAATTCGCGAATTGGGACCCGAAACAGGCCGCCAAATCCCCGGCGCGCAAGGCGTCCAATTGCGCGGCGGAATAAGCCTCGACGCCCATCGTCGTGAACTCGGCCGTCGGATCGACTCTCCCGGCGTGCCGGTCCGCCGCTTGCGCGATCGCCGGGCGCACGATGCCCCGGCCGCCGGCCAGCGCGGCGGCGGAAAAGAAACCGGCGCACCCCTCGGTCATGGTCAGCAGCGGCTGGCCATCCACCGTGGCCTCGAAATGAAAATGGAAGAGCCAGGTATCGCTTTGCTGGAAGAAGCGGTCGATATGAATATCGTAGTGAATCGTGGCCCCGGGGCCGGGCAAACCGCGATGGAAACACACCCGCGCATCCAGCAACCGGTACACCGCCAGCCCGCGCGTTTGAAAATCGACGCCCAGGTAGCCGGAGAGGAACAGATCGGCCTGCCCCGCCTCCACCGCCACGCAAGTCGGAATCCGCCCGCAATCCAAATACCAGGCGCCGGGCAAAATATCGTGCTCCGTGACGACCCGCCCTTGGGTCATGGACTTCGGCTCCGCGTCGATCTCGATAATCCGGTCCACGAGCATGAGCGGCTCATCCGGCAGCCGCACCCGCGTGGGAAAGGCATCCACCTCGGCGAAGGCCGGGCCGAGCACGCGCGCCACGGAGCCGCGCGCGAATTCCAGGCAAGCCGCGCGATCCAACGCCACGGGCCGCGGGACCGGACGCGCCACAGTCTCCACCGGCGCGACCACCGGCTCGCCCCCGGCGGCGGACAGGGAACCCACCAGGCTCAGCTGCGTCCGCACCGTTTGCGAGAGCGTGCTGAGAATCCCGCGCGAAAAAGCCAGGTATTCCTGGTGAGCCGCCAGCGTGGCGGTTTGGGACGCCGCCAAGGATTGGATAATTTCCAACTCGAAAGCGTCGGCCTCCGCCGGACGGGCGTTCGCCGGCGCCGGGACGGGAGCGCTCGGATTGCGCGGAGTTTGGGCGGGGGACGGTTGGGCGACCGCCCGGGCGGGCTTTACCGCCGGAGCCGCCAGCCAAGCGGCCCCCGCGATCGGGATGCGAACTTGCGGGCGCCGGGCATCCGTGGCGGCGGGCGCGGACGCCACCGCCGCCGGCGCGCCATACAAAGGCGAGAGATCCACCGCCACGCCCTCGGCCGCCAAATGCCCGAGCGCGCGCAACACGCCGAGCAAGGGCTCCTGCGCCGAGGCGCACAGCGAGCGCGCGAAATGGGGCTGACCTTCCAAAATCCGGCCGATCATCCGGCTGCAAGAATTTCCCGGACCGAGTTCGACAAAGAACCGGATTCCCGAGGCGTACGCCGCGCGGATCACGCGCGGGAAATCGATGCGACCGCCGGCCTGCGCTACGATGGCGTCCGCCGCCGTCTCGCGATCGGGCGTGTAAGCGCGCCCCCAGCCGCCGCTGTAAAAACGCACCCCGGCCGGCGCCACCGTGTCGAAGGTGTGCAGATCGCGATACGCCGTTTCCACCGGCTTGAGCAACTCGCAATGCACCGTGCTCACCCCGTCCAACGGCCACCAATGGCAGCCCAGCCGGGCAACGACCTTGCCCACGTCCGCCGCGTCGCCGCCGAGGACGCATTCAGCGGGCGTATTAACGATGAGCACATAGACGCGCTCAGCGGGGCCAATGGCCGCCAGCGCGGCCTCGGCCGGACGATCGACCAAGCCCGCCCGCCAAGTCGCGACCCGCCCCGGAGGCAGCCGCCACGCCCGCGCCAAAACGGCCGGGTCCCCCGCCAAATCGCGCGCGAACAACGGCGATTCGCTCACCCGCCGCAGCATGTCGTCGCGATCGCGCCAGGCGCGCAACGCGAACAAAGCGGTCGATTCGCCCAAGCTGTAGCCGATGGCCGCCTCGGGTTTGAGGCCGAAACTCAAAGCCAGATCGCTGACCATGGCGCCCAGTGACACCTGGCCGCAGATGAGCGCCCGATGATCTTGGGGCAAATCGGCGTCCGTAGCCGCGTTCCAAAAAACCTCCGCCAACAACTGACTGGCCAGGCGCCGGTTTTCGCGGTCCTGAACGCGCAAAATTTCCGGCCATTCCAAAGCCAGCTCGCGTCCCATGCCCGCGAATTGATTGCCCGATCCGGGAAAGACAAACGCCAGCCCACCGGGCTCGCGCCGCGCCGCCATGGAGTAAAAAATCCGGTCTCGATCGCGCCCGTCCGCCACCCAATAGCGCGGCTCGGCGCGGCGCACCATGTCCTCGGCGCGCTGGAGCAAGCGCGTCAACTGGGCGGCATCCTGGGCCACCAACGCCAGTCCGCAAGCCGCCGCGGTCTCCGCTTTATGTTCCTGCCACCAGCGGCGAGCCAGCTCGTCGAGCGGCGTTTCCGGCCGGGCGGCGGCTAGCGTCCGCAAGGATTCTAACCGGGACCGCAATTCCTCCGGTCCACCGGCGCGCAAAACGAACAACGACTCCGCGCGCGGTCCCCATGGCCGCTCCTGAACGGGGCGATGGGCGCCCCGGGTTGCCGTCGCGGCGATTTGCCCAACCGGGATCGCGCCCTCGGAAGGCGGCTCGAAAGCTTCCAGCACCACGTGCAGGCAATTGCCATCCAGGCTGGCGCAGTTAACCCCCGCCCGGCGCGGGCCGGCGTCGCGGTTTCTCACCCAATGCTGCGGCGCCCGCGAAATGAGCAAGCCTTTCGCCAACTCCGGCACCGGCCGCCGCACCGCGCGCAAGGGCGGCAGGATTTCCCGATGCAAAGCCAGGCTGGCTTTCACCAGCGAAATCAAACCCGCCGCCGCCCCCGCGTGGCCCACTTCGGCTTTGGCGCTGCCGATATGGCAGGGGACGG
>DBTJ01000014.1:46236-46662 GCA_002306985.1 Verrucomicrobia bacterium UBA1319 | reverse complement strand
TGGGCGCTGCCGATATGGCAGGCGACGGCCCGGGAACCGGCGGCGAAAAACGACGATAAAACCCCGGCCTCGCGCCGATCTTCATCCACGCAGCCGGAACCGCTGGCCTCCACGTAGCCCACCGTGGCCGGATCGACGCCCGCTTCGCGGTAAGCGTCCGTCAACGCTTGGCGGCAAGCCGCGGGATCCAGGCCGGCGCTCGCGACGCCGGCGCCCGTGGCGGCGCCCAGCCCGCGAATCACCGCGTAAATCCGGTCGCCCTCGCGTTGGGCGTCCGCCAGCCGTTTCAACACCAAAGCCACCGCGCCCTCCCCGGCCACCCAGCCATCGGCCTCGGCGTCGAAGGGTCGGGAGACGCCGGCGCGCGAAACCGGCCGCACCGCGCGCAGGGCCGCGAGCGAACGCGGATCGCCCGCCACTTCCACC
>DBTJ01000014.1:41142-45985 GCA_002306985.1 Verrucomicrobia bacterium UBA1319 | reverse complement strand
CCGCCACTTCCACCGCGCCCACCAACGCGCGGTCCAGCTCGCCTTGTTGCAGCGCCCGCACGGCGATCTCCAGGGCGCGCAGGCCGGAGCATTCCTCGTTGCCGACCGTATGGCTCGGGCCGCCCAAATGAAATTCCTTGGCCACGCGACTGGCGCACACGCCCGCCAGCGCGCCGAGCGTCCGATCCGCCGTCAGCGGCGGCCCCGCGCTTTCGAGTAATTCATAAATCCAGGCGGCCTGGTTTTTTTGATCCGCGCCCGGCAGCAGTTCCCCGGCCCACGCGGCGGCGCGCGCCCGCACGGCCCAGCGAAAATGAAAATCCGTCGTCCGCGCGTCGAGGCCCAGCCCAATGAACACGCCCGCGCGCGCGGGATCGGCGGCGGGCGAATGCGCGTCCTCAAGCGCGGCCCGCGCGACCTCCAGCAACAAAGCTTGCTGCGGCAGCAATTCCGCCAGCTCCTTGGGCGGAATACGGTAGCGCCCGACGGGAATCGCCATGTCCTCCAGGTAGTACCCGGGAAACGCCCAGTCGGACCGACCGTTTATGGCGCGCAGCTCGGCCAGGGGAATGCCGCGCCAAGGATCGCGCTCCGCCGCCAGCTCTTCTTTCCCGCCCCCGAGCACCCGCGTTTGAAACGCCTCCAAGGTTGGCCAGCGCCCCACGTGAGCGGCCAGGCCCACAATCGCCACGGGCGCCGGAGAGGGGCGCGGCTGGGTCCGGCGTCCGGGCGTCGCCGGCGCGGCTTGGCCGGTCCATTCCTCGATGAGCAGATGGGCGTTGATGCCGCCAAAGCCGAAACCGTTGATCGCCGCCCGCCGGGGAACCCCCGTTTGGCGGCGCCGCCAAGGCTGGTTTTCGCGCAAAATCCGGAACGGACTTTCCGCCAGCGGAATCTTCGCGCCGGGTTTTTGAAAATTAGTGAGGGCCGGGAGGGTCTCCCGCTCGAGCGCCAGCAACGTCTTGATTAAGCTCGCGCCGCCCGCCGCCGTCAGCAAATGGCCGATGTTGGCCTTTACCGCGCCCAGCGCGCAACGGCCCGCCGGCCCGGGGCAATCCCGCCACAGTTCGGTCAGACTCGCGAATTCCACCGCGTCCCCCACCGGAGTGCCGGTGGCGTGGCATTCGATAAAATCCACCTGGTCCGGCGACCAGCCCGCCTGGCGATACGCCTGGCGCAAGGCGCGCAACTGGCCCTCCGAGCCGGGGGAAAGCAAATTGCCATCAAGGTCGTTGGACAAACCCACGCCGCGAATCACCGCGCGAATGCGGTCCCCGTCCCGCAACGCGTCCGCCAGCCGTTTCAGCACGACGACGCCCGCGCCTTCGCCGACGATCAACCCGCTGGCCGTCACATCGAAGGGGGCGCACCGGCCGCTCGTGGCCAAGGCGCGCAACTGGCAAAAACCCATTTGCGTGTACAGCGAATCGGGCCGGGAGAGCCCGCCCGCGAGCATGACATCCGCCCGGCCGGCCAGCAGCTCGTCGCGCGCCTGTTTGATCGCGTACAAGGAGGAAGCGCACGCGGCGTCCAGCGTGTAGCAGCCTCCGCCCAACCCCAGCCCGCGCGCCAGCAAACCCGCGGGCAAGCCCGTGACATAGCGATTCAACGCCTCGGTCCCCAGCTCCGGCGGGGGCTCCGCCCGGCCGAAGAGCCGTTGCTTGAAGAGCGGCATCAACACGCGTTCGCACCAGGCCGAGGCGGCGGCGGTGGGCAGGGCGATATTGCCCAGCACCAGGCCCGCGCGGCGGCGATCCACGGACGCCACTTGCGCGTCGCCCCACGCATCGCGGCCGGCCGATAAGAGCAGCCGCACGGCGGGGTCGAGCGCGGCGATCAGCCCGGGGGGCAAATCGAGGCCCGCTAAATCCAGGTCGAAATCATCAATGAAACAACCGCGATCCGTGTAGACGTGATCGGGCGCGGCGGCGACGGGGTTTTGAATGGCGGCGGGATCGAGCATCCACCGTCCGGCGGGCACCGGGCGACTGGTATCCCGGCCGCGTTCGATGATTCGCCAAAAATCTCCGAGCGAGCGGGCGCCCGGGAAAACGCCCCCGAGACCCACAATCGCGACCGGATCGGCCAGCGGCCCGCCGGCGTCCGGATATTCGAGGGGACTTTTCAAGCTATATGCGATTCCGTTGGAAAGCTTCTTTCAAAGCCGCGTCCACCACGCTTTCGCACCCTTCGGCTTGGGCGAGCAAACGCCCCTGGCGGTCTTGAAATTCGAGGTCGGCGACGATGACCGGGGTATCGCCGGAGGTGATGCGCGCCACCACGCGGCTGCCCGCTTTGGGATAGGCGGGAACGAACTGGCGATACGACTGGATGGCGCACGGCAACGAGCCCGCCTGGCGATATTCCCAGCTCCACAAGATGAGCATTTGGAAACTGGCGTCCAAGGCCAGCGGGTCCGCCAGCCAACCGGGGCGCAACGGATCGCGCAGCCATAGCTTGGGCGCGGGCGCGGGCGAGACTAGGGCGGCCACTTCGGCGGGCGAACAGGCCTCCAGCGCCTCGATCGCGTGGAAATGCGGTCCGTGGAAAAGCCGTCCGTCGGTATACGGCGAGGCGGCGGCCACGCCGGAACGCGCCGGCCAGGCGCGCGCGGCCGGAGCCGCGGGCAACGCGTCCGCCAAAAGGATATCGGCGCGCGCATGCAGGATTTGGCGGCCGTCCGCGCGGCTGACCAATTGCACCGGCACCCGCACCCCTTCGGGCACGGCTTTGCCGTCTCCGGCCAGCAGCGACACAAAGGCGGGCTTGCCCGCGTCGAGCACCAAGCCCTTGAGAACTTTGAAACGATCGAAGCCCTGGAACAACATGCCCGGGTTACCATGCAGGGCGGCGTGCGCGAGCCATTCGATCATCAACACCGTGGGCAGGACGGAATGGCCGTTGAGCACGTGGGATTCCAGGCAAGGCATCGCGGGCACGCTCACCTCGCGCTCGAACGCCGCGTTCATTACGGGCGGGATTTCCGGCTCGATCGCCTCGCTGGATTTCGGCAAACGCCCCAAGGCGAGCACTTCCACGGCGGGCTCGGTCTGCCGGGCCAGCTCGCGGACAAAAAACTGGGCGCCCGCCTCGGGCTCGATCAGCCCGATGCCCTCGGCGGCGAACACTTTTCGCAAGCCATCCGAAACCATGCCGCCATTCCACGGCCCCCAATTGAAAGACACCACGCGGCAATGCGGTCGCCGCCGCGATTCGCTCTGGGCGAGCTTGTTCAACACCTCGTTGGCCGCCGCGTAATCCACCTGGCCGGTGCGGCCAAACCGCCCGGTGTAGGAGGAGAACAGCGCCAGCAGTTTCAAATCGTCCGCCGCCACCGCCGCCAGCAAATTCTGGAGCCCGGCCACCTTGGTGCCGTAAACCAGCTCGAATTGCTCGCCGGTTTTATCTTCGATCCGCCGGTCCGCCAGCACGCCCGCGCCGTGAATCAAGCCGCGCACGGGGCCAAACTGTTTTTTGAATTCCGCCAGCGCCGGTTTCAAATCCTCCAGGCGGCGCACGTCCAAGGAACGATACACCACGCTCGCCCCGGTGGCGCGAATCCGTTCCAAATAAGCGCGGATCTCGCGTTGCGCCATCACTTCCCGATAGGCGGCCTCGATCTGCTTCAAGGAGCGGCCTCCGTTGGCGCCCGAACCGCCTTGCCCCCCCTGCTCCGGGCGAGCGGCCAGCGCCTTCTTAATTTCGCTCTCGGTGGCCAAATTAGCGAGCCAGGCCGGCTCGGTTTCCGCCAAACGAGTGCGGCCGAGCAACGCCAGGCTGGGACGGCACAAGCGGGCCAGCTCGAGGGTGGCTTCCGCCGTGATGCCCCGGGCCCCGCCGGTCACGACCACCAGGTCGCCGGGATTCAGCGCCAGCTTTCCTTCGCCTCCGGCCGCGGGAGAAGGCTCGACTTGCAGTCGATAGCACCGCCCCTCCGCCAACCCCACTTCGACCGGGCCGGCTAAAAACATTTCGGCGACGATCCGCCGGGCAACCTCGGGGCCCAGCCCCAATCCGGGATCGAGGTCGATGGCTTTGCAACGCACTTCCGGCCACTCGTGGCGCGCGGTTTTCACCAAACCGGCCAGGCCGCCGCTGATGGGATCGCTCTTGCCATTCAATTGGCCAAAGCCGAACACTCCATCCAAACGCGACACGCTGACCAGCAACCCGCCCGCTTTTCTCAATCCGGCCGCGGCGGTCTGCAACAATCGAAAGGCGGCTTTTAAGAACGTCTCGTTGGCCGGGCCCGCGGGCCAGAGAATCAACAATCCATCCGGGAGCTGCTTTTCCTCCAAAAACTGGGCCAGGGACCGGCGGCACGCAACGTAGCCGGCGGCCCGCAATTGGCGCTCGATCTCCACCGCCAGTTCGCCGCCATCGTCGGTAATCCACAGGCGCGCGCCGGGGTTCAACCCCACCGGCGGGCGCGTTTCACCCTCCGCCAGCGGCATGGGCCGCACCGTCTGCCGTTGAAGCTCGGGCGAAGACAGAACCGCCGCCGCCGGAGCCTCGGCGATCACGGCGGGTTGGGCGGATACCACGGCGGGTTGGGCCGCGCCCGGGCCGGGCGTCAAAAACGCCACCACTTGCCGCAAGGTTTGCAGGGCGCCTAAATGTTCGGGCTTGATCTCCGGAGCGTCCGGCAATTGCGCGCGGAGGGCCGCCATGATCTCGACCCGCTTGATCGAATCGACGCCTAAATCACTGTCGAGCCCCATGTCCAAATTCAGCATTTCGACGGGATAGCCCGTTTTCTCGGCCACCACCCGCAACAGCGCTTCGGTGGCGCGAGCCACGGCATCGGCGGCGGGCGCGGCGGGCGCGGCGGGCGCGGCGGCGG
>DBTJ01000014.1:10561-40981 GCA_002306985.1 Verrucomicrobia bacterium UBA1319 | reverse complement strand
CGGGATAGCCCGTTTTCTCGGCCACCACCCGCAACAGCGCTTCGGTGGCGCGAGCCACGGCATCGGCGGCGGGCGCGGCGGGCGCGGCGGGCGCGGCGGGCGCGGCGGGCGCGGCGGGCGCGGCGGGCGCGGCGGCGGCGGGCGCGCCGGTCAAAAAAGTGACGATTTGCCCGAGGGTTTGCAACGCGCCCAAATGCTCCGGCTTGATTTCCGGCGAATCGGGCAGCCGTGAACGGAGGGCCGCCATGATCTCGACGCGTTTGATCGAGTCGATGCCCAGATCGCTATCGAGCCCCATATCGAGATTGAGCATCTCGGCGGGATAGCCCGTTTTCTCGGCCACGACGTTGAGCAACACTTCGCGCGCCGGGCTGGCCGCCTCGACGCGCGCGGGAGCGACGGCAACGGAAGCAACGGGAGCGGAGCCGCCGCCTAAAAACGCCACCACTTCGCGCAAGGTATGCAGCGCGCCCAAATGCTCGGGTTTGACCTCGGGAGCTTGGGGCAAACGGCCGCGCAACGCCGCCATGATCTCGACGCGTTTGATCGAATCGATGCCCAGATCGCTATCGAGTCCCATATCGAGATTGAGCATCTCGGCGGGATAGCCGGTTTTGTCGGAAACCACACTCAGTACCGCCTCCGCCACGGCGTTGGCGGCGGCGACGGGCGCGGCCGCCGGAGCGGTAACCGGGCGCGCCACCGGGGGATTTACGGCGGCGGGCGCCGCGGGAGCAATGACCGGGGTAATCGGCGCCCTATCCAGCGGGCTGGGAGCATAGCTGGGCGCGGGCGCCACCGGCGCGGGTTCCATGGGGGGCAGCCCCAACAATTCACGGCGCTGGATCAAGAGCGATTCCACGGTGCGCCGCGCGGCCTCCTGGGTTTCCAGGAACTGGCGATGCAACTGCGCGGTCTGCTCCTGCAATTTTTGCAGGGCGAGTATCCCCTGGTGGGCGGTTTGCATGGCGGCCGCCAAATCTCCCGGCGGCCAGACGGATCGCACCGGCGCGGACGGGGTGGGTTGATTAAAAGGCTCGGGCGATGACATAACGGGCACTCGGGTTGGAGAAGGAGATTGAATCGCGGCGCTCGGCGGGGTCACGGGCGGACGGGGAGGCGTCGCGGGGCGGGGCTGGCGATAATTCGCGCCGCCAATTTGCATAATCATGCCGGGCTTTTCCGGCGCGGCCTTCGCCTCGGAATTGCCCTCCTCCCACCGGCCTAATTCCACCGCGTGGCCCAGGGCGGCCAGACGGCACAACACCACCGCCAAATCGAGCGTGCCGGAACGCTTCCCCCGGGAACTATCCAGCGGAATCGTCGCCACGGCTTGCCCCGCCAAAATCGTTTGCGCCAGGTCGCTCAACACGTGCCCCGGGCCGACTTCGACAAAAGTGGAAACCCCATCCTGATGCATGGCCTGGATGAGGGCGATAAAGTCCACCGGCTTGACGATCTGGCTAGCGAGCATTTCCCGCGCCGATTTTGAACCGGAGGCATAGGGCTTCGCGGTCGCGTTGGCATAGACCGGAATATGCCCGCGATGGAAGGGCACCTCTTCCAAGGCCAGAGCGAACGGCTCCCGCGCCCCCACCACCAAGGGGCTGTGAAACGCCGCCGCGACGGGCAGCAAGCGGGCGCGAATGGAACGTTGGGTCAGTTCGGCCAACGCTTGATCGACCGCCGCCTTCGGGCCGGCCAACACAAATTGTTTGGGGGAATTGCGGTTGGCCACCACGAGTCGCGGATTTTCCGCCTGAAGGTATTGGGCCACCAGCGCGTCGTCGGCTTGCACGGCGAGCATGGCCCCGACGTTTCCCTGGCTGCCGCAATCCGCCATGAGGCGTCCGCGCACATTGGCCAGATGATGCAACGACTCGGGCTGCAGCCGCCCGGCGGCGCACAAGGCGGGCAATTCGCCAAAGCTATGCCCGGCCACCGCCTCGGGGGCGAGGCCGAAATAGGAAAGCACATTCAACGCGCCCAAGCTCACCGCGCCGATGGCCGGCTGGGCGATATCCGTGCGCTTCAAATCGTCCTCCTGGCCCGCGCGCTCCGCGTCGTTAAAAGCGGGATGCGGATACACGTAGTCGCTCAGGCGCCGGCCGCCCGCGGCGGCGTGCTCGCGCGCGAACACGCGGTCGGCTTCCGCCAGCGTTTCCAGCATTCCGGGAAATTGGCAGGCCAAATCGGATAGCATTTCCGGATACTGGGAACCCTGTCCCGGAAAGAGCATGCCCAATTTGCCCCGGCGCTCCCCCGTGCCGAACGCCGCGCCGCCCGGCAAAGCCCAAGCGGTTTGCTCCGGCCGGCTGGCGAACATTTTTAAAACTTCATCCCGCAAAGCGGCCACCGAGGCGCCCCGGGTTAAGGGCATCAACAGCCGATGCTTGGCGTCCAGCCGGAAGCCGGCGCGCGATTGGCGGGCCAGTCGCCGCCACTCCGCCCACGGCGCTTCGGCGGGCAAGGCGTTGACCGCGGCGCGCAAATCCTCGGTCCGTTCGCCGGCGAAGGCGATGATTTCAACCTCGCCATCCCAGCCGATCTCCGGCCGCGCCGCCCCGTGCTCTTCGAGCACGCAATGGAAATTGGTGCCGCCGAAGCCGAACGCGCTCACGCCGGCCCGCCGGGGATGCGTCTCGCGCGGCAACCAGGGACGCTTGCGCGTGTTGACGTAAAAGGGCGATTTTCCCGCCGCCAGTTCGTCCACCGGCTGGGTGACTTTGATGGTGGGCGGCAATATTTTATGCCGCAAAGCCAGCGCGGCTTTAATGATGCCCGCCATGCCGGCGGCGGCTTTGGTGTGGCCGATCTGCGATTTCACCGAGCCCAGCGCCACCCAGGCGCCCTCGGCTTGCGCCGCGCGAAAGACCGCGGTAAGCGCCTTCGTTTCGGCCGCGTCCCCCACTTTGGTGCCCGTGCCGTGGGCTTCGATCAAGTCGATGGTATCGGGCGTGACTTGGGCCGCTTGATAGGCCCGTTTCAACGCCTCCATCTGCCCTTCGGCGCGCGGCGCGTAAATGGCGTTGCCCCGCCCGTCGCTCGAGGAGCCAATGCCTTTGATCACCGCGTAAATTCGGTCTCCATCCCGCTCGGCGTCCGCCAAACGTTTGATGACGAGCATGCCCACGCCTTCGCCGATGATCGTACCGTCGCAGTGCCGGTCGAAGGGCTTCGCATCCCCCGAGGGCGACAAGGCGGGGGTTTTGCTGAAGCACATGAACATGAAAATATCGTTGAACGTGTCGACCCCGCCGGTGATGACCATGTCCGACTGGCCCGCCGCCAGTTCCAAGCAAGCCTGATGCAGCGCCGCCATCGAGCTGGCGCAAGCGGCATCCACCACGCAATTCGTCCCGCCCAAGTCGAGCCGGCTGGCGATGCGCCCGGCCGTCACATTGCCCAGCAAACCGGGGAAAGAATTCTCCTGCCAGCCGACGTAAGAATCGGCGATGCGTTTGACCACGTCATCCGCCACCGGTTTGACGACGCCGGCTTCCTGCAACGCCTTGCGCCAAATGGGGTGGCCAAGACGCGCCCCGAGCGGAATCACCAATTCGAGCGCGCCGGTGACCCCCAAGATCACGCTGGTTTTGGCACGATTGAAGGGTTTATCGCCGTAACCGGCGTCCACCAAAGCTTGTTTGGCGGTCAGCATCCCGAGCAACTGGGTGGTATCGGTCGCCTCGATGTCCTTGGGGGAAATCCCAAATTCCATCGGGTTGAAATTTACGGGCGATAAGAAGCCGCCGCTCCGCGCGTAGGTGCGATCAACCGCCTTGGGATCGGGATCGTAATAATCGGCGATGTTCCAATGCGATCCTTCGGGAATCGGCGTGATGGCATCAACTCCGTGCTTGATGTTGCTCCAATAGGCCTGGAGATCCCCCGCTTTTGGAAACAGACAGCTGATGCCAATAATGGCCAAGGTGGCGGACTCACTCATCGCTATGCAAGATTTTCTGCAGGTCGTTCAAATCCAACGGAGGACAGTTCAAAAAACGGGCCGGGCAGGAAAATCCCTGACTGCGCAAAGCCTGCGCGCGCAGCTGAACCCCCGCTCCGTGCAATAAATTGAGGGCGACTAAAGCCACCCGCCGGTTTTCCGGTTTTTCCAAAAACGTGCCTTTGGCCCACTCGTTAAACGCCCCCATGGCGGGGCCGCACCAGATTTGGTAGTCCAAAACCCGGGAGGGCTCTCCCGCGTTCGCCCAGCGCGAGCTTTGGCCCAAATAGCTGCGGAATACCAGGGCCATTTTGTGTTTGGGCTCCCGCTCCGCGCGCTCGATCTGCCGGGCGTCGCGTTTCAAAAAATAATCCCGGGTGCCCCGCCAGACGGATTCCAGACTGGCCCGGAAGTATTGTTTCTCCAGCCCGGCGCGCTCGTTTTCGGGCAGCGCTTCCAACGCCGGGTAAGCGCGGTATAAATCGTAGAGCTTGGCGGCGCGCATGGGGAACATGGTCCCCCGCTTGAGCACCTGCACCTTCACGCCCATCTCGAACATGTCCGCCGCCGGGGCCATCGTGGTATCCGCTTGTCCGGCTTCGGAGAGCATGCGCCGGACCGTTTCGCAGGAACCGGATTCGACGCAGGATTGGTTGATCGATCCGGTGACCAAAAAGGCCGCGCCCATCGAACTGGCCGCAGCCAACGCCGAAGGCGTGGATAAGCCCCCGCCCGCGCCCACGCGCAAGGATTGGACGAAATTGTACCGTTGCTGCTGACGGTGGCGCAAGGAAAGCATCGTGGGCAGGAGCGTCACCAAAGGTCGGTTGTCCGTATGGCCGGCGGAATCCGCTTCGGCCGTGATGTCCTGGGCCATCGGAATGCGCGACGCCCACTGCGCCTGATCGGCGGTGATCTCCCGGGTGCGAACCAACTCGTTGAGCATCTCCTCCGGCGGCGGGGAAAAGAAAGGCGTGGCGACTTCCACGCGCGAGACTTTGCCGATCACGCGATTGGGGGTGAGTATCCGCCCCTCGGCATCGCGCGCGATGCCCGCCACCCGGTAACGCACCAGCGGTAGGGTAAGCTGCAGATACGCAGCCGCTTCCACCAAATGTATGCCCCGTCGCAAATAGAGGCTGACGGTGGCCGCTTCCCGTTCGGGTTCGCTCGGGCTGTGAATGAGGTTAAATCCGCAAGCCAGATTCGGAATGTCCTGGGCGAACCGGTCGATGGCTTTTTCGATGGCAGCCAAGTCCTGGCCGGCGGCGCCATAAAAGCCCAGCATGCCCGCCCGCGCCATGGCTTCCACCAGCTCAACGGAGGCGATTCCGTTAGCCATGCCCCCGGCCACGTAAGGAAAGCGGAGACGATGGTCGCGGCAAAACGACGGATCACCCAAGTTCTTGAGCGGCAACGGAGGAAGATATCCCGCCATACGGTATCCCGCGGGCAATTCGCCCGCCGAATCCAAGCCGGCGCCCGGCCAATAGGCCACCTGGCCTTCCTTCTCCAATATCAAAATGGATTCGGAAAGCCTGCCCAAAACCCGTTCTAGAGACAGGTCGTCGCCGATGAAAGGAGCGTTCTTTTCCTTCACCGCCACGCCTAATCTCGCTCGTTTTTCGTCTCTTATATCAAGCATTGCCAGACGACAGTTTTTTGACCGGCATCAATCGCCATCCGGTCCGCCTTAAAAAAAATCTAATCCCATACCGAGAGACTCGGATACTAAACAGGAAGCCCCGTGAAATAACCACCAAAAAATAACGCTTCCTAAATCCCGCTTAGACCCGGGGCTTCGTTTCAATCTGGGTCTTACCCTGCATGGACCGTGCCAGCCAGGCCACGGATACCATGACCGCCGTGCCAATCAACGTATACCATGGCCAAGCCAAGCTCACTTCGGCCACTTTTCCCGCCGCGTTGACCGTCTCCCAACTGAACCGGCTTAGGCAAATCATGACCCCAAGGGACACAAAAGCCCCTAAGACCACCGGCAAGGCTTGCCCCTTCCGCCAATACACCGCGAGCATCAACCCGCCAAGCAACGCCCCGCTCGTCAAGCCCCGCAGCGAAAACGCCGCATTCAATACATACTCCACCTCCCGGCTCAAGGACGCCACCAAAATAAGGAGCACCGCCCATGCCACCGTCGAAACTTTGCTAAACCGCAGGTAAAAGCCTTCGCTACGCCTGGACTTGGACATCGGCTTAACAAAATCCATCGTGGACACGGAGGCGAGCGCGGTCAAGGCGGAACTCACCGAAGACATTGCCGCCGATAGGATTGCGACAATCAAAAACCCTTTCACCACATGCGGCACGGCGGTCATGATGAAGATCGGATAGATGTAATCGTTGGCTTTGATGCCCGAGCCCGCTTTGATCTCAGGGATGGGAATCGCCATCGGGTATTGCTGATAATAGACCCACAGCATCACCCCCACTAGGAGGAACACCAGAAACAGCGGAAAAATCACCACCGCACTCAGCGCCAGAGCTTTGCGTCCATCGGCCACCGTGCCGCAAGCAAGCACCCGCTGCACGATAAGTTGTTCGGCGCCATGCGAGGATAACACCACAAACGTGCCGCCAATAATCCCCATCCAGATATTGAAAGGCAGGCTCCAGCCGAATTCCCCATTAAAGAAATGTAATTTACCGGCCGCCCCCGCCTTGGCCCAGACGGTGGCAAGGCCGCCATCCAAAAGCGTGGGGATATAGCATAAGGTAAAGAGTCCGCCCACCATGAAGAGGCCGAATTGCACGGCATCCGTCCAGATCACCGCTTTAACACCTCCAATATAGGTGTAAACCAGCGACAACAGCACAAAGAGCAAAATGGCCCCTAAAATAGGATCGCCCGTACCCAAGCCGAGCACTTTATCGCCTAACATTAGTTTGATGGGGATCGAGGCCACATAAACCCGCACTCCCGCCGCGAGCGTTTCGCTGAGTAGAAAAAAACCGCCGGCCATGCGGCGGGCGGGCGGGCCAAAGGCGTTTTCCAGCAATTGGTAGGGCGAGTAAATCTCCCCTTTCAAGTAATGGGGCACCATGACGATGGCCAGCAAAATGCGGGCAATCACATAACCGATGATGATCTGTAGGAAGGCCAGATCGCCCCCATAGGCCATGGCGGGCACGCTGATAATGGTCAGGGCGCTGGTTTCGGCGGCCACGATGGAAAGGCCAATGCCCCACCAGGGGATGTTTTTGCTGCCCAGGAAATAGTCGCGAGTGTTGTGCTGGTCTTTGCCGAACCACAGTCCCAGCCCAATAATACCCAGCAAATAAATGCCTATTACCCACCAGTCAGCCGCGTTAAAAAAGTCCATACGACAATTTGCGACCGTTAAGGCATGCCCAACCCAGCCATGGGAAGGCGGTGTGTCACCCAAAATATCGAGGCCATAATTATGGCCATACTATCGGAAAACACCGCCGGGACGTCAAACGCCAATTCGGCGTTTTAATTCGCGCGTAGGCGATAAAACCACCCTTGCTGGCTGGCGGGCGCACCCGCCGGGGCGACGGTGGCCGCGCCCGCGGCGCCGACGGTGACCGTCTGGGTGTCGGACCAATGGACCAAATCGCTCGACTGCTGCAAGGTGTAATTCCCGGCCGGGGCGCTGATGGCAATGCTGAGTCCATGGCTGGCATTGAGCGAAGCCGCCAACATGAGGCGGGCTCCGGTCCCCACCGTGATCGCCACCGCCGCCGAGTCGGAGCTGCCTCCCAGGTTGTCGATCGCCCGGGCGGAAAGGCGATAGCCGCCCGCCGCCGGCGCGTTCCAAGTATATTTATAAGGCGCGGATTGGCTTTCGCCGATTTTATCCGAACCTTCGTAAAACTCCACTTTAGCCACGGTGCCATCGACATCGGCGGCGGTAGCCTCGATGACGATCGGCGCGGCCACGGCGAAGGCGCTGCCGTTCGCCGGAGATTGCAGCGCCACGTTAGGCAACGAATTCGTGCCCACAAAGGTGCCGCGCCGGTAAACCACTCCGACGGTCGAATCTTTCAACCACAAGCTGGCCGAGCCATTGGCGGCCAGGCGATTGGCGGAGAGCGGCTGCCGATAGAGCGAACGGCCGGTCCAGGTCGAAACCGAATCCGGCGCGCTGAAGATCACCGCGCTTTCATCGCCCGTAAAACAAGGATAACCGATGCCATTTGAAATCTGGGCCACGATGCCCGCCTCACCCGTGAACAAGTCGAGCACCACGATGGCATCCACCCCGGTGGTGGTCGAACGCGCGTCGAAAGCCAAATACCGGTTGCCCGCGCGGCCGATGCTGGGGTTGCCGAAATCGGCGCCTTCCTGGGGCGAGACGAGCACACGGGTGGTTTCCGTGGCTAAATCCAGACGAAAGATGCTCCAACGCTGAACCGTCGCGCCGGAGCCAAATTTAAGCTCGGTGACCGCGTCGTAGATCAGCTGTTTGCTATCGGCGGTAAACACCATCGAATCGGCATACAACACCGTGCCCACGGGTTTGGCATCGATGACCGGCGAAACCAAGTCGTAACTGGCCGTCGTGTTCTTAACGAAATCGAAAATGTTGATTTGATTCAACGCCTGACCGGTCGAGGGGTTTCTCAACACAAAGGCGTAGTACCGTGCATCGGGGGATACCGCCACGGAATGGACATACCCTTGATTGCCCGTGCATTGGAGGGTGTTCGGATCGGCGGTGTCGACGCCGCACAAATCCCACGCGGAATCCACAAACAAAGCGAAACTGCCGTCTCCGGAAACCGCCGGGCGGGCGGTCTGCACCGATTCGACCAGCGCGATGCCGCCTTCGGGATCGCCTTTGGCGATTTCATAGCGGCCCAGGGCCATCTTGCCATACCAGGAATCCCAGCTCACAAACAGGGCGGAATCCGCCCCTTGAACCACCGGAATGGGGGTGGGATCGGGCGTCGCCGGCTGATCGTATATTTCCACCGCATCGAAAGCTTGGCCCACTTTGACGGCCTGGGTCGAACCCGCCCCGAACAATTCCTCAGCCGAGGCAATGCACCCCAGGCGCGCGTCGATGAATTGGGATTGTTTCTGCAAATGGACGGTGAGGCAGCGGTAGAAAATCTTTTCGGCATCGGCGATGCCTAGGGCGCCCGCGAGCCCCTCGGCCAGCATATAATACGCGTGATTGATAATGCTGCTGTTGATGTGTACCCCGCCGTAATCGTTGTTCGCGTCATTGGCTAAATTGAAAAACTCGCTCATTTTGCCCGGCAGTGGTTTCGAGCCGAACTTGATCGACCCGGGATTCTTCATATCGCGAAACGGGGTGCCCAAATCCTCGCCCAGCAACCAATCCGTCTGCCCCCGGGTACGAGCCTCGACCATTTCGCCAAAAATATCGGAAAACGCCTCGTTCATGGCCCCCGGCTGCAATTCGTAGATGAGATCGGCTGAATTTTGCGTCACGCCATGGGTCAATTCGTGGCCCACCACATCCAACGCCAGGGGGTACGGCCGCACATTGCCGAAAAACATCATTTTCGCGTCGCCGCTCCAGAACGCGTTATCCAACTCGGCGATGCGAACCACCGCCTGCACGTTGCCGCCCTTGCCGTCGATGGAATTGCGATGGTGTTTTTGCAGATAGTAATCGTACGTATTGGCGAAATTCACCAGCGCGCTCACCGCGTCGGGCAGCCAATCGGTAACCGAGGTGGAATCCACCAAATAGATCGTCTGGAGCGCGTTTTGGTTCACATTGCGGGCGTCAAAGATGGAAATCGCGCCGTGGGGATCGGCAATGGGATCGAACGCGGGATTGTACATCGGCTTGGTCGTATCCACTAGGCTGAATTTACCCTCCGCCGACCAGGCGTTAAAACTGCGGGTCTGGCCGCTCAAATCCTTGGCCGAAGCGACCACGTTCACATCCAGACACAGGCTGGCGCGGCTTAAGACGCGACCCTCTTGAGCATCCACCACCACCCGCCAGGCGCGCGTCAAATCCAGGGTTAAATCCATGCTCCAAGCCAAGCGCGGCGCGGCGTCCAAAGGGGCGTAAATCATAAGGCTTTCCGCCTTGGTTGCCGCGCCCGCGCCGCCCACGATGCTTTCGCGAGCCCGCTGGATGGCCTCCGCCAAGCTAATGGCCGGCTGCGTGGACACCCCGGCGGGGGTCGGCACATAAGCCCCCTCGAACAGCGTCACCGCGCCCGCGGCGTTCACATGCACGCTGGCGCCGGCGGGCCAAACCTCCAAGCCGCGGAAGGTCTGATGATAGCGCAAATGGCGGAGTCCCAGTTCGTCTTGCTCCCGTTTGTCCAATCGCAGTTCGTTCTCCGGGTCCGCCAGCCGCAACAATTCGCGGTTCGCGCGCAGAAAATTGAGCGCGGTCCGTTGATCCTGTTTATCCAAAGCCGCGCGCGCGAACCCGCCGGCGGCCGGTTCCAGGCTGGCGCCGCGAATCCGCATCACGGTGGGATGGCCGGGCCGGTAGGCCACTTGGACGTCCGCGCCGGCTCGTTGGCGCAACTGCCGCAAGGCATTTTCCCGAACCCCCGTCGTGGTGGCGGTGGGCGAGACGGCGTTTAATTGGATCTGCCGGGCCGCAATGGGGCCCAATGTCGCGGCGAGTTGCGCGGCGTTCGTGTCCGGATTTTTACTCAGCGCGGGCTCGCCCAAAGCGATTCGCCCCCAAACCGAAGGCGGCGCGGGCGCCAGATAAGGCGCGTTCGCGCCCTCACTGATAAACGGCGAAGCCAGTGCTAGACAAAGTGTTAGCAACGCGGACGCACGGCCCACCACGAGACAAAAAGCGGCAGTCTTGGTCGTCATAAAAATCAGGAAAAAGAAAAAAGAATTGCGCCTCTCCAACATCCCCGAACGGAATATACCGCAATCCCGGCAAATTGCATCCCGTTTTTTGAAGCGAATGGGATCCGCTGCCATTCGCCATGGCGAGCGATGGAGGGCAACGGCGCGTCCCCCTTTGTCACCAGAACTGGTGACTGGTGGGTTTGGCAATCTGGGCTACAGTGTTCTCGTCTTTGATGGACGTAAAAATGCGGTGTCCGTGTGTATCAGACGTTTGTCCGCGGCGTCACGAAAGTCAGAGGCAGGGTCGATGGTAGTTGGGAAAAGCTGCCATAAGTGCTGAAAGAAGTTCTCATCTTTATTTCCGCGGAGAAAGGCCGGGCGCAAACCCGGCCTTCTTATTTTATCGGGGGCGCGCGCTAAACCCCGGGACCGCGCAACCGCTATTTCTTCATCCACTCCTCCGGGGTCAATACCGGGCAACGGCTGACGCTCACCGTGAATTTGGCGGCTTGGGCGTAATCCAGTGAAGTCCCGAAATCCAGCGTCATGGACCGCGAGGACAAAACCAAGTTTCCCAGCCAGATCCGTGCCACCGGGCAAACCGCGCGGGCGGCGCCGAGCAAGCGGCCTTGGGCGTCAAACACCGCCACGCTGATTTCGTATGTCACCTGGTCGAAAGAGGTGATGGCGACTTTCAGGTCCGCCTGGAGTTGGCTGGTGACGGCGTCCAAGTTGAACTGGGCGCTGGTAACTTCCACCAACCGGTACGCCGCGCCCCGCCACCTCACCTCGTGAGATTGGACTTTCACCGGCAGGGGCTGTCCCCACGCAAGCGGCCAGGCCGCAACCGATAGGGTTTCCGGCTGAGACAGCTTGCCGGTCGCTTGGCCGGGAACCGCAACCGCCAAAGCCGCTCCCAGCGCGCCCGCGAAAATTACGCCCGCGAGCAACATTTGAGACATGCGAAACGGGGTTTTCAGGCGACAATCCTTTCCCGCCAGCGGCGGCATGGCGGCCCGGTTGCCGATCGCGCCACGCCACCCGCCAGCCAGCCATTTAACGTCAGTCCTTCACTTAACTTGCAGTTCGAAGCTCTCGGAGTGGCTATTGAACTCGGGAGCGTAGAGGCACTGGATCTCGGCCAAGCCCGTCTGGTACTGGCCGCGTTGTTGGACCCGCGTGGAATATTCGAAGACGTACACGCCTTTGGGCAGGTACTCGATGAAGAAATGGCTCGCGGTGTCGCGCGTGGATTCGTAGTAGGCCAGGCCATCCTGGTATTGGTGGCGGGAGAGGACATTGACCGGTTCCACGCCGCTCCCGCGCTGGTCCTTGAGGTGGACGTATTCCATGTCCCGATCCGCGCGCAATTCGATCCGGACCACGAGTTCGTCCCCCGGATGCAAAGCCCCTTTGACCGCTTCCAGCACCGGGCCCTTGGCGGTGTTGACCTTCGTGAAGATCGTTTTTTTCAACCGCAGCGGCGTGGCGACGGACGGGGTCACTTTGGACACGTCCTCCAAATACTGCCAATGCACGCCGCCCCAAGCGACGCCTGGATCGGACTTTTTCACCGTGATCTCACCCATGCCGGGATTGATTTCGGCGGCGGCGAACCGTTGCTCGTAAAAACCGGTCCCCGCTTCCACGGCGGGTTGGGATGCCTCGCGCGCGGGTTCGGGGCGCACCGGTTTTCCCCCCAGCGATACTTCCACCAACGGGTCCGAAGCCAGGCTATCGCGGCCCCGCAATAGCAGCGCGTAGACGGCATCCGCCGTGGCTTTGGTGGTTTTCCAGTCCCGGGTTTGCTTTTGTTTCAACAGCCACCCGCGGCAATCTTCGACCGCTTGGCTATCGCCCGCCACCTCATCGAAGGCTTCAATCATGAGCGCCTGGGTTTCGATGGGCGCGCGATACCACCACCAGCTCAACTCGGTGTCGCGCCAAAACCGGCCCATTTCCGCATCCGAAACCGAACGCTCCTTAAGCGAGCGCATGAGATCGGCGGCGGCCTGGAGATTCGCCTCGCCACCCCAGCGCTTCAAGGCGAGGGCTAGCTGTCCCTGCGAGAGGCGGCAGTTGTCTTTAACCCCATACCGCCGCGCTTGCCCCAGGAAAAACTCGGCCATCTTCTGGTGCGCGGGCGCGAGGGGCTGGTCCTTGAGGAAAAAGCTGCGCGCATAAAAATACAGCGCGTCCAAGTAGCCGGGCACATAATCTTTGCCGGCGCTCGATTTCAAAATCTCGCGATACCGCTCGTCCATCCAGGCATCGAGCCGAGGCAGGGCCTTAAGGGCAAGGCTGACGTCGCTGGCGGCCGACAGATGCCGCAGTCGGCCGAAACCGCTCACGATATAGAGCGTGATGAATTCGCTGCCACGCCCCTCGGGGAACCACGGCCACAAACCGTCGGGCAGCTGCATTTGGGCCAGCTTGGCCGATACCCGCTCCATTTCATCGTTCAGGCGGTTCGCGTCGAATAACACCCCGACGTTTCGCCGGGCCTGGGATTCTTTTTGGGCATCGCGCAACCAGGGGGTTTCCTCGATCAGCACCGATTTAAGGTCCTGGTTTTTCTCCAACGGGCTATCCAGAGCGGGCGTGCCTTTCCATTGCTCGAACACGCGGCGGAGCCTGGGGTCGCTATTGGCGATAGTCCGGGCCAGGGCGTTCGCGTAAAGCCGGTTGAACGTTTGCTCGGTGCATTCGTGGGGATATTCCATCAAATACGGCAGCGCCAGCACGGCGTACCAAGCCGGATTGGACACCATTTGCACGGTGAGGCTCTGGTTTTGGAGCGTTTTCGATTTGCCCGATCGCAGTAATTTAGCGAAGGAAAACTGGCGCGTCCCGGCATCGCGGATCGACAGCGGCAGGGACTCGGTCACCCAAACCCGGCGCGAGAGCACCGGCAAATAACCCGCTTCGCCGTCGGACAAGCGGCCCGTCGAGCCCACCGCTTTATAGGTGAGGAACCCGCCGCCATCGGGAACCTTGACGCGCCAGGAAAAACTCCGCGATTCCCGGGCGGGAATATCGAAAGCCAGCTCCGGTTTGGCGTTGCCGAGCGACGCATCCGCCGGCTGACCGGTAAGCGCGTCATTGAAAGTAAGCCGAACCTTGCCGGTTTGCCGAGCGGCCGATTGGTTGGCCACCTTGACGGCCAGTTCGATCACGTCGCCCTCGCGCAAAAAGCGCGGCGGATTGGGTTGCACCATTAAATCCTTGGCGGTCACCAGCTTGTCTTCCAAGAATCCCGCACGGCATTGGCGGTCGTGGGCAAACCCCATAAAACGCCATTGGGTCAGCGCTTCGGGCATCGTAAAGGTCATCCGGACCGCCCCTTCATTGTCCGCGAGGAGCCGCGGGAAGAAGAACGCGGTTTCGTTGAGGTTTTTGCGCGCGGATACCTGGCCAAGATCCGGTCCCTTCCCGGGCTGGGCGCCACCGGCGCCGCCAGCCATCGGCGACTCCGGCGGAAGCGCCATCGGCGCCGCCGCCGGCACGCGCGCATCGGCGGCCGCCCGTTTTTCGGAAATCGGCGTAAGACCCTTGCCGATCGCGTGCGCTTGCGCTTTTCCCACTGTCAGGGTTTCCGATGTGGAGTTCGCACTCATAACCCGCATGGCCCGCATGGGCATTGGTCCCGAGAAGGAACCCGTCCGCATCCGGCCCGACACCTCATCCGGCAAGCGTCGGTATTGGAGATTCACCGACATAAAGTCACGCTCCCAATGGCCGTCGATAAATTGGAAGTTTTTCTCCGAGTTGCAAAAAACGGAGGAGCGCCAGGATTGCTCCCGGTCGAAAAAGTCGAACTCGCGTTGCCAGACATGGGGCGCGAACGCGTCGAGCGAAGCGTCATAGAGCGTGGCCACCATTTCCGCCACCGCCTTGCGCGCCTCCGGGCCGGTGATCACCGCCGTCAACGTCTCCTTTTGGCCCGGCTCCATTTTGGAAACAAAATGCTCCCATTTGACGGCTAATTTTTTGTTCGACCAAGGCACCTCCACGGTGCGCGATTCCAGGTAGGCGCGATTTTCGCGGACTTGCGTGATCCGCAGCGTGAACCCGCCACGCAGCTCTTCGGTTACCGCCCGTTTGATCGCCTGCTGCGTCCGCCCCGGCTGGGTCCAGTACCGCTCGATGATTTTGCCTTTACGCTCGAGCTCCACAAAAGCGCGTCCCGATTCGTAGCCGGTGCCCCAAACGGCTAGAAACTCCTGGCCCGGCTCCACCGTCCAGCTGGGAGCTCCCAGCCAATGCGGGATTTTCACCTTCAGTTTGGCGGCCTCCGGTTTCGCCACCATCAACGGCAGCCGGGCGGTGACTTTCTTTCCAAACCGATCCCGGGTCTCGACCATGGCTCGGTAGGCTCCCGCACCCAGGTCCCACGTCAGCGCGACCTCGCCTTTGGCGTCCGTGGTGAAGCGTTGTTCCACCGCCACCTCCCCCAATTCCCATTGGTTGGGATCGGACCCATCCGGCGGCGGCGGCGCGAAGCCAGCCATCCGATAATAATAGCCGCCGGAGAGTTTGGCTCGTTGCACTTGGGCGGGCTCCTTAAGCCGATGGATTTTGACGACGCCTGCCGCCGCTTGCGGCTCGCCATCGAGCGTGGTCGTGGTCAGTTTAGTCGCCACCGGCCGGCCCTCCACCTGCCAATCCTCCGCGCTAATGACCGCTTGCAACGCGGCGAAGCCCACTTGAAGGGAACGTTCGGCGGAGCGAGTTTCCCCCGCGCTATCGGTTGCGTCCACGGATACCGTGAACTGAAAGAACGCCTCGTCGGTTTCCGCCACCCGGGGATCGGGCTGGGCGGTAAACGCCACTTTAAACGCGCCATCGGCGCCCGCGCGCACGGTGCCATGGGCGATTTCCTTCGGCTCGCTCGACAGCGGCGGCCAGCTGAAAAATCGCTCCCTCCAATACGGCCAGCGCGCCTGGCGCACCACGCGATATTTGACGGTCGCGCCATCCACGGGCGCTCCGGTGTAATGCTCAGCTTTGCCGGTCACGCTGGCGGAGTCGCCCAACTTGGCGGCCACTTTGGGAGCATCCAACGTCACTTGAAATTTCGGGCGTTTGTATTCTTCCACCTGGACACAGGTCTGCCCCCATTCCCCGCCCCTCACCCGCAACGTCAGAGTTCCGGTCACCCCTTGGCGGGGAGCGGTGAAACTGCCGCTAAAGGAGCCATAGTCGTTGGCGGAATGAGTGGCCCGGGCGACTTCATTTTGATTGGGATCCAGCAACCCGATCTCCACCCCGCGACCGCCCAGGGTTTCGTACCGGTTTTTTTCGGTGTCCGACCGCAATATCACCCCCTTATATTGAATCGTCTGGCCCGGCCGGTAGATCGCGCGATCCGTGAACAATACCACGTGAATCCGCGGGTTCTCCGGTTTCGCTATGGGCACCGCGTAAACTTCATCCATCGCGGCCAGTTCCCGCCCTTGATATTGCGCCCGCACGAGGTAGCCATTTCCCTTGGTTACCGGAAGCGAAAACCAGCCGTTGGCATCCGTTTTTCCCGCCGGGGTGGCGATGCGATTACCATTCCGATCCAAGCGCCAGCCCATAACTTCGGCGCCTTCCAGCGGCTCGCCGGAATGGGCGCCCAGCACAAAACCCTCAAGATTCTCCGTCTGCGAGCGCACCACCAATGCCAGGTCGCTCACCCAGGCGTCGGTATACGACAGTTGGTTGTCTCGTTCGGCAAAATCCTCGCGGCAACTGGCGAGAATGAAATAAAAGCCCGGCTTCAACCGCGCGGGCGCGGGCACGGCTTCAATCCGCTCCTTAAAATCATCGGTGGGGGGCAAATTGGCGGACCAGGCAAACGCCGGGGCTTTCCCTAATAGTTCCTTGCGCTCTTTATCGTTGAGCGACTCGGGACGGCTGCGATTCTTGGCCAGAAATTGGCTCCAATCTCCGGCCACCGCGCGAAAATAGACCCGGGTCAAATTCTTGTAACGAACGGAGATCTGGGGTAACGGGTCATTCCAAACTCGCTCGGTCGAGAGCGTGATCGCCGGCTGCTCGATCACCACCACGAGATTGCCGCACAGCTTGCCGCCGACGCTGTTGGGGAAGGCTTGGGCACCCGCCATCGCCACTTGGCGCGCCTCGGCCAAGTCCCCTGAATTCTGGAGCGACTCCGCCCAATGCCATCGCGCCAAGGAAGCGATTTCCCGTTCGCTCCACCGTTGCGCAAATTCGCGGAGCGCCGCCTGGAAACGCCGCGTTTTGGACTCCCCGTAGGCAACGTTATTTCCAAAAACCAACCGGTCTAAGTCGGCGCTGGCCAGCGCGTCCCGCAGCCCGGCTTTTTGATGAAATCGCAGTAAATCCTGGTACAACCGGATGGCTTTTAGCTTGAGCGCTTCGGTATCGGCGGTCTCCGGCAGCCAAGCTAAAAAATTCTCGACCGAACCCAGCATGGGGCTGTCGGCCGAGATTTCAAAAGCGTCCTCCGGTTTCACGGACATCTGATCGCGAGTGGCATAAAAGGCAATGGCCTCCTGGGCGATGAAATCATAGAGCGTGGGCCGCCAGGCATCCGGCACGGTGCCTTTCTCGATCAAATCGTCGAAAGTGGATACCGGAGTTTTCTTCAACACCGCCGCCGCGGATAGCGCCCGGACGAAATGCCGGTCGATCTCTTGAATGAGGCGCGGCAAATCCCAAGTGGTGAAATCCTTACCCGGGGCTTCGGCGGTGGCCGTCCGTTGCAGAAACCGCCACCGGTTCTGCTGAAAATAGTTAAAATACCACTCAGCCAGAATGGTTTCCATCAGCGGCTTTAGCTCCGCGGGCGCGTTGGTCAGCACGGCTTCCAGGCGGATAATTTTTTCCTCCTCGCGGTTGCCTTGAATCACGCCTTCGAGCGCGATCTTTTCCGTAATGGCCTTGACCGCCTCGCCATAGGCCTTCTCTTTGAGCGCCGCCGGGGCGATCGCATCCAGGATTTCGACGGCGGTTTTAGGCAGGCCCTTTTCGACTGCCGCGTCCACTTGTTTCCACTGGACCTCGCGCGGCCCCGCAGCCACCCCGTCGCACCCTGCCAATAGCAGCCCGATAACCAAGAAAAGCATTTTCATAGATTAGAAATCTAACTGAACCATTAGACGGCTTCGGCCTTGGTTTTGCTCCGGACAAAACGCGTGAATTATCCGTTACGCCCCGTGCCCGGGGAAACCACGGGGCAACCGAGGCGCTCCCCTGCCCTCCTAACGCTAGTGACAAACCCTCCCAAAAGGCGCCGCCATCCCGTCGATCAAGGCGGGCCCCAGCTTCCCGAACGCGAAATATTTAGAACTCCCCTAGCCGTGCTGGTCTAAAACTCAGCCGTGCCGGGGGTGCGCGCAAAGGGAATCACGTCGCGAATGTTCGGCACCCCGGTCAGTAACATAAGCAAGCGCTCAAAACCCAGCCCGAAACCGGCGTGCGGCACGCTGCCATACCGGCGCAGATCCGAATACCACCAGTAATCTTCGGCGCGCAGCTTCTGATGGCGCATGTTTTCCTGCAACACGTCCAGGCGCTCCTCGCGTTGCGAACCGCCGATAACCTCGCCGATACCCGGCACCAGCAGGTCCATGGCCGTCACGGTTTTGTCATCGGGATTCAAGCGCATGTAGAACGGCTTGATTTCGCGGGGATAATTGTAAACGGTCACCGGGCTCTTGAAATGATGCTCGGCCAAGTAGCGTTCGTGCTCGGATTGCAGGTTGGCGCCGTATTGGACGGGATACTCGAATGGATGCCCGGACTTCGTCAGAATTTCGACCGCTTCCGTGTAGGAAACCCGCTGGAATGGACGGCTGGCGATGAACCGCACCCGGCCCATCAGTTCTTTATCCACGAACTTGGCGAAAAAGGCGAGGTCCTCGGCGCAGTGATCCAAGGCGTATTGGGCCAGATACTTGATGAACGCCTCGGCCGTATCCATATCCCCTTGGAGATCGCAAAAGGCCATTTCCGGCTCGACCATCCAAAACTCGGCGGCATGGCGCGCGGTGTTGGAATTCTCGGCGCGGAAGGTGGGACCGAAGGTGTAAACATTGGACAGCGCGCACGCGAAAACCTCCGCCTCGAGCTGCCCGCTCACGGTCAAGTAAGCGCGCCGGCCAAAAAAGTCCGCCTCGGGCTTTTGCTCGATATCGCCCTTAAGCGTGGTGACGCGGAACATCTCCCCCGCCCCTTCACAATCGCTGGCCGTGATGATCGGCGTATGCACATACACGAAATCGCGCTCCTGGAAAAACTGATGCACGGCGAAAGCCAAGCGGCTGCGGGTGCGAAACACCGCGCCAAACAAATTGGAGCGGGGACGCAAATGGCCAATCTCGCGCAAAAACTCCATCGAATGGCCCTTCTTCTGCAAGGGATACGTGGCGTCGACCGCGCCCACCAACTCGACCCGCGTAGCCTGGACCTCCCATTTCTGCCCCCCGGCGGGCGAGGGCGCCAAGCGTCCTTCGACCACGACCGATGCCCCCGTGGCCAATTGATCAATCCGCTCCGAACCGGGCACCCCGGTATTGACGATTACCTGAAGATTCGCCAGACACGAACCATCGTTGACTTCGAGAAAAGAAAAGCCCTTGGCGTCCCTGCGGGTGCGCACCCAGCCTTTTACCTGGATGCTTTCCCGCGGCTCGGACGATGCCAAAACCTGTTTGATCAGTATGCGCATGGTAATCCAAATCGTTTTCGCGAGCCTCCCGTCCCGCGGACGGAAGCCATCGCACTATAAACACTTTGCCAGCAACTTGCCGGGTTAAATTTGGACAAAAACCGGGCCTGAATCAATGCGAATCGGCGAACCCGCCGACCGCCCCGCGAAGGGGGGGTAAAGCAGGCCGTTGCGGACCGAAAAACCAATCGCCGGGATTTTCCAGTTCGTTATGAAGCCCCTTCAGAGTTTGCCGCTTTTGGGGCCAGGCTTCAAAGGGGGTTAAAACAAGGTCGCCCCGGCCATCCGCCTCCAAATCGGCGGCCACGAGATTCCGCGCATCTTGCTCCAGGGCGACTCCAAGCAAGAAAACACCTCGATAAAGAACGTTCCCGGCTGGTTCAGGAAGAGCCGTTTTTTTTCGTAACCGCCATTCGATTGGCCAGGCCCGCGAGCGCGCGCGATCTGGGCGCCGAAATAGGCGTTTTATACCAGGTCGTTTTTGGCGGTGGCCCAGTAGATATCGTGGAGCCGGAATTCGGACTCGTCGTCTTTTACCGATGGACGGGGTTCTTGCCCGTTCACCACATAAACATCCGGATAACCGTCGTTATCCCAATCCAAGGCGGCGCAGGGTTTCCTCCATTGGTCTGGAGCCACCCCCTAGAGGGGAGATTTCACCTTGCTTGAATTCAATCAAAATCCATATACTTGCCATATGAGGCGATGTTGCGGGCGCGGGTTACGCGGCCCATCGCCATTGAACGGAGATCGCCGATTAATATGCCGACATACGAATACGTTTGCGAGAAATGTGGTCATGAGTTTGAGCTGTTCCAGTCCATGTCCGATAAACCCCTGGCGGTTTGCCTGAAAGAAACCTGCGGGCAGAAACGCTGGGGCCGGGGTAAAGTGACGCGCAAGATTGGCAGCGGCGCCGGTTTGATTTTCAAAGGCAGCGGGTTCTACATCACCGACCACCGTAGCGAAAATTACCAAGCGGGAGCCAAAAAAGAATCCGCTTCGAGCGCCACCCCCAGCGCGCCGCCCGCTAAAACGGAAACGAAACCGGCCGCTCAACCGAAAAAAAAGGAATGAAGCTATGACCAATCGAACCGCACCCAAATCGGGGCTTCCGGGCTTTAGATGGAAGTGGATCTTGGGCTTGTTTTTTGGGCTCCTGGCACTGGCGCTGGTTGCGGGTTTGATTGTCGGCGGCGTGGTTTACAATAGCTTGATGGAGTATAAATCTCCGGAAAGCTACGGCGCCCGCACATTCCTGGACGCCAAATACGCCGCGGACAAATTGCGGCTTTTGGAGCAGTCCACCAAAAACAACGAAAAAGGCTTCGTTCGGCTCAACGAGCCGGAAATCAACTCGCTCTTGCATCTGCTGTTCTTCGCGGGTAAAGCCAAGCCCTTGTCTTCTTTTTCGGACCCGCCGAAATCCATGCGGGCTTGGGTGTCGGAGGGAAAGCCTAAGACCACGAACCCGGACGCCTGCCAGATGCTGGATGTTCGCGTGCGCTTCATCCCGGAAAACAGCCGGCTGGATTGGCATTGCTGGGTCAAAAAAACCTGGCATGGCACCACCCGAACCTTGCAGTGGGAGCGGCAGGTGCGCTTGGAGCGAAATCAAGAGGGTTGGGGCTATATCGTGGAGGAAATGAAAGTGGGCCGGCGGGTTATTCCACCCGAATACTGGGATTTTACCAACCGGTTCCTGGGGGAAGCGGACGGGGAATTGAGGGAGCCTTTCAAGTGGTTCCAAAAACTGCCCGCGGTGGAGATCAAACCGAACGACACGACCCAGATCCAGGAATTAGTGCTGTATAATTATCCGGAGCCCGGCGTCGCCTCCAAACCCTCGCCATGAAGGCCTTCATTTACCTATTATTGGGCTGGTTATGCGTGAGCGGGCAAGCGGCCCAACCCACTCCGAACGCCAGCGTGCTGGCGCACAGTTCCAGCGGGCAATTCTTGGTGTACGGCCTGCCGCTAAAATCCAACACCCCGCCCGCCTTGCCCGGTCGCATCCGGCTCGATCCCTCCTTAGTGGCCGTATCGAGCGAGCGCATCAAACAGGTGTTTTTGCGGGAATTGAACGCCGCCGACCAATGGCGCGGCAAAATCACCCTGGCCAGCCAGTTTATGCTTGATGCCAACCGGCCGGTGGATATCCGCTCCTTGCATGGTTCGCCATACGGACGCATGTCCGTGACCACCCTGAGTCCCAACGACTGGCATTACCGGGTCGAGTTACCCGACGAGATCGAGACGAACAAATATATCCGCGCCATCACCCATGTTCTGCTTTTGGAAATGGCCAATCGCCAGGCCGCGGACCGCTCGGCCGAGCTGCCGCTTTGGTTATCCGAAGGCATGACCGGGCAAATCCTCTCCTCGGCGAATTTTGACCTCGCGCTCCAGCACGACAAACAGTACGCGCGGGAAAAATATCACCAGGACCCCGCGCAGTTTTCCCGCTATTGGCTGCAAAACCACACCGCCAATACGTTTAACGAACTGGGCATCCCCAGCGCGGAAACTCTCCAGGGGGAAAAATGGGAAACGTTCCGGGTGTCATCCCAGCTGTTCGTCGGCGAATTATTAAAGCTCCCGGGCGGGTCCGAGCACTTGCGGAATTTCCTGCAATCCCTGCCCAAATACCTGAATTGGCAGCTCGCCTTTTTGGAGGCTTATCGCCCGGTCTTCGGCAGTTTACTGGAAGTGGAGAAATGGTGGGCGTTGCGGCTGGCGCAAATCGAAGGCGAGGAATTATGGTTCGGCTGGTCCAAGCCGGACGCCTGGAACCAGTGGGAGGAAATCTTGCTCGTGAACGTGCTCGTCAGCGATTCCAACACGAACCTGCCCGCCAGCCGGCTCATTCCCCTCCAGCACGCCATCGAGCTGTATGACTATCCCGTTCAAAAGGAGATTTTAAACGCCCGCTTGAGCCAACTGCAAATCTTGCGCGCCCGCAGTTCCCCCAAAGTCGCGCCCCTAATCGATGGCTACCTTCAAACCTTGCGCAATTATATGAGCCGCCGGGACGAAGCTGGCTATGAGCCCGCCATCAAAGGCATGGCGACCCCGCGTCCGCAATTGCTCGTCGAGGACACCATCAAGAAACTCAACGCCTTGGATAAACGCCGGGCCGCCCTGCGCCAGGCCTTTCTGCCCAAGCCGGCGGTGAATCCCCCGCGTTCCAAGCCGAACGGACCGGTGCGCACCCCGAAAGCCGCGGCGTCCTAACCGTTCCATCCTCGGCGAAGGGCCGAGACTAGCCCGTTCGGCAAGGATTTGCCTGTGTCTGGAATCGCTCGTCCGACATCCCATTGGTGGGCGCCACCGCTCGGAGGGGTATCTTTCTTGCGCTTTAGGGTTCTCAAATGCGGATGGGCGCGCTAATGGTATCCCATGCTGAAGATAACGCTGCTGGCCGCCATCCTGATTTCCGGCTGTCTTTTGCTCGAAGCCGCCCCGCGCGGGGTGGACGCCGAATTCGACCGCTTGGCAGCCGAATACACCGCCGGCTATTTGGCCTGGCGTCCGCAAACCGGGGTCACCCTCGGCTTCCATGAATACGACGGCCAGGCGCCGGACTATTCCGCCCAGTCCATCGTCCGGGAATTCGAGCGGCTTAAAACCTTTGAACAACGTTTGGCAAAACTGCGGCTGCGCGCGTTAAGCCGGGAGCGGCGGCACGATGCCCAACTGTTGTTGGGGGCGATCCGGCGGGAAATCTTCACCTTCGAAGACCAGCAGGCGTATGCCCAGAATCCGATGGTTTACGCGGGTTCGCTCGATATTTCCATCTACCTGAAACGCGATTTTGCCCCGTTCGAGCAACGGGTCCGTTCCATGGTGGCCATCCTGGCCAAAGCCCCCGCCATTCTGGCGGCCGCCCGAGCCAACCTGGAAGATTCGCTGCCGCGCCCCCACGTCGAAACCGCGATTGAAATCGCCAACGGCGCCGCCGATTTCCTGGCCAAAGATTTTACCGAAAGCGTCAAGGGCGTGGAGAATCCCAACATTTTAGCCGCCGCGAATATCGTGGGCGCGCGCGCGGTCGCCGAATTGCGCCAGTTCGCCGCGTACCTGAAGCGGGAGAAGTTGCCGCGCAGCCATGAGCAATACGCTTTAGGACGCGAGAAATACGCCCGCCTGCTACAGTGCGGCGAAATGATCGCGCTCGCGCCGGCGGAGCTGTTAGCCTTGGGCGAACAAGAACTGCGCCGGGAACAGGAACGCTTCGCCCAAACGGCCGCGGAGATCGATCCCGCCCACCCAGCCATCGAAGTGTTCAAAACCATCCAAAAGGACCATCCCACGGAAGCCAGCCTGATCGCCGACACCAAAAAGAATTTGGAAAACATCCGACAATTTATCGTCCAGCGGCGATTGCTCACGCTACCCTCCGAAGTCCGCGCCCGCGTGGAGGAAACGCCCGCCTTCTTGCGGGCCACGAGTTTTGCCTCGATGGATACGCCCGGGCCCTTCGAAACCAAAGCCACCGAAGCGTTTTACTACGTCACCCCGGTCGAGCCCGACTGGCCGGCGGCGCAAAAGGAAGAATGGCTGACCGCGTTCAATTATTACACGACGGACATTGTCTCCATTCATGAGGCCTATCCCGGGCACTACGCGCAATTCCTCCGCCTCAACGCGTCCGCCGCCACGCGGTTGGAAAAGATCTTTACGAGCTATGCCTTTGTCGAAGGCTGGGCGCATTATGCCGAGCAGATGATGGTGGAACAGGGCTTTGGCGGGGGGGACGCGGGCGCAACCAACACCCTAAAGCAAGCCAAATACCGGCTCGCCCAATCGGATGAAGCGCTGCTGCGCTTATGCCGGTTTTGCGTGTCGATCCGGATGCATTGCTTCGGCATGACCATCGACCAGGCGGCCGAATTTTTCCAGGACAACTGTTACTACGAGGCCAAGCCATCCCGAGCGGAAGCGGTGCGCGGAGCCTACGATCCGGAATACCTCTATTACACCCTGGGAAAACTGGAATTATTGAAACTGCGCGAGGATTACCGGCGGCAAGAGAAGTCAGCCTTCAAACTAAAAACGTTTCACGACGAAATTCTTCGGCACGGCGCGCCCCCGGTTCGCCTGTTGCGGGAATGCTTGCTGAAAAAACGGAAAATTTGGGATGAGGTGTTGCCGGTGACCGACTTGCCGGACAAATAATGGAGTCGGCCGGCTTCCCGGGTCTGACCGACGCTCGCGCGAGTTATTTAATAAACAATCCTCGGTTTATTAAGCGATTGCGGAGCAGGACACCCGTCGGTTTCAGGGCGGCTTCATTTCGCTAAAAATAATGTGTGGAAAAGCGGGGTTACGGCGTCTAACGGTAAGTAAGGTTGGTTGCCGGGCGGCTAAATAAAACCCAGGCGAAGCAAATCGGTCGGCTGGCCAGGCCAAACGACCGTTTGGGGGCCGCGATTCGCTATATTAACGGGTATTCCTGGTGAAGCGCGGGGCGAGGCTGGCTTTTGCTTGCGCATTCCGGCCGACTGGGCATGCTGATGAAGGATCGGGCATTGGGGCAAGTAATGTAACAACAATGGGATAGCGCGGGTACATTAAGTAAAAACCAGGACGTTTCCAGCGCCCGCTCCGCCGTTGCGCGGCGGGGCTGAAAGTGCGGCGCGGCGAAAACCGTGAATTCCACGGTTTTTTCTCAGTCCATCGTCGAACCCGCTTCCGGCGCGACCGGCCGAAAGAGGGCTGGCGTGTTTTATCGGGAAATGATTTAATCGTTTGCGGTTGCAGATGAGTGGGTGCGAATTCAATGAGCAATAGTCCGATGATCGAAGTCGAGGGTTTGACAAAGCGATACGCTGGCCATGCGGCGATCGATAATTTGTCATTCACCGTCGCTCGTGGGCAAATCGTGGGGTTGCTAGGGCCGAACGGCGCCGGCAAAAGCACGACGATGCGCATTCTATCCGGTTTTATGCCAGCCACTTCCGGAACGGCGCGGATTGCCGGGTTTGATGTGTTCCACCAGTCCCGGGAAGTCCGGCAACGGATTGGCTACATGCCGGAGAACAACCCCATGTACACGGACATGCGCGTGCGCGAGTATTTGCGTTATCGCGCCCGCTTGAAGGGGTTGGGGTGGTCGCGCAGTCGGGCTCGGGTAGCGGTGGTCATGGAACAATGCGGCTTGGCGGATGTGGGGCGCAAAATTATCGGTCAACTCTCAATGGGCTACCGCCAAAGAGTGGGATTGGCCGACGCTTTGGTCACGGAACCCGAACTCATCATTTTGGACGAACCCACCCTGGGCTTGGACCCCAACCAAATCCGGGCGGTGCGGCAGTTGATCAAAAGCTTGGGCGGGCAACACACGGTGCTGATTTCCACGCACATACTGCCGGAAGTGGAGATGACTTGCGATCATGTGCTGATATTGCATGAAGGCCGGATTCTCGCTTCGGATGCGCCGGAAAAATTGCAGGATCGCTTGAACGCCCGCGGCCGGGTGACGGCGGAGATCGAGGCCCCCGAAGCAGATTTGCGGAACCTCTGGCGCGAACATCCGCTGGTCGAACAGATCGAAATTTCCGCCGCTTCAGGCACCTACCTACGCTGCACGCTAACGCCCATTCCGGGTGAAGATATCCGGATCGCCATCTTCGAAGCCGCCCAGCAACGCGGCTGGAAACTGCGTGAATTGAGCCGGACTCGGCCGACCTTGGAAGATGTGTTTGTAAATCTGACCCGGCCCGTGGATGAGGAGGATTTCTAATGCGCACCTTTCTGATTTTAACCCGCCGCGAATACGCGACCTATTTCGCCTCCCTTACCGGGTATGTGATCGTCAGCGCGGTGCTGTTTCTCTTGGGTTTCAGCTTCACCGACATTTTGGACCGGCTTAACCATCAGGACCCGATCGATTTGCCGGTGACGGAAGTTTTTTACCAGACCTGGTATTTTTGGTACGTGCTGCTGCTGGCGGCGCCGCTGATCACGATGCGCTCCTTCGCCTTGGAGAAGGCCACGGGCACCTTTGAAACCTTAATGACCACGCCCGTGAGCGACCTGCAAGTGGTGCTGGCCAAATTCACCAGCGCGTTGCTGTTTTTCTTCACCGCGTGGCTGCCGTTGCTGGGCTGCATCTTAGTGGTGCGCCATTATTCCAGCGATCAATCGGCTTTCGGCGGCGGCATTATCGCCAGTACTTATTTAGGAATCCTGCTGGTGGGGGCGCTCTACATGTCGATGGGCATTTTCGCCTCCGCCTTAACGCGCAGTCAGATCATTGCCGCCATGGTGAGTTTCGCCCTCGGCATGGCGATTTTTCTGTTCAGCGCCCGCTACGTGTACGGCATCGAGCAAGCGCCTTGGGTAACCCATTGGCTGGGGAACGTCTCGATGGTGGATCATATGAAAGAATTCGTGCGCGGCACCGTGGATACGCGCTACGTCATGTTTTACCTCAGCGGCACGGTGTTTTTCCTGTTCTTGACGCTCAAAGCGGTGGAAAGCCGCCGCTGGAAATAGCCCCATGAGCCAACCCCAACCCAGTTTTTCGACCAAGCAACGCTGGATTATCGCGTTGAACGTCGCGTTATCCATCGTGGCCGTTTTCGCGCTGACCATCATCGCCAATTATTTGGCGACGCGATATTTCACTCGTCTGCAATGGCGGAGCGACAATCCCAACCAACTGTCCGCCCAAACGCTGAATCTGTTGCGCAGCCTGACCAACGAGGTCAAGGTCGTCGTATTTTTCCAGCGGGAGTCCATCGAATTCCACAGCGCCGTCTCCGCGCTGCTGGCGGAATACCAGCTGGCTTGCCCCGACAATTTGAAGGTCGAGTACGTCGACTATGTGCGCGATCCCGCCGCCGCGGGCTTCATCAAGGAAAAATACAAACTGCAACTGCCCGGGGACGATTACGCCAAAGATATGGTTGTCTTCGATTGCAACGGACGGCCCAAGCTGGTGTACGAAAAGGACCTCTACGACTTGGATTACCAGAGCTTGATGGCGGGCAAATCCAAGGAAGTCAGGCGCACCGGGTTCAAGGGCGAGCTTAAATTCACCGAAGCCATCAACAGCGTCATCGATACGCAGCAGCTTAAAGCCTATTTTTTGTTGGGCCATGGCGAACATGCCATGGATGACAAAGGCGGGACCATGAGTTATTCGAAATTCGCGACGGCGATCCGGCTGCAAAACATCGATTTCGACCTGGATAACGGCTTGCTGCTGACCAAAGGCGAAGTGCCCGAAGATTGCAATCTTTTGGTTGTCGCCGGTCCCGTGCAGACGCTGGAGAGCGTCGAGTTGGAGCGGATTCAGAAATACTTAACGAAGGGCGGGCGGATGCTTGTGCTGGTGAATCCCAGAAACTTTATGGATCAGCGCTGGACGGGCCTGGAAAAGTTACTGGGCGGCTGGGGGCTACAACTGGGGAAAAACATGATTTTGGGATACACCGGGGGGCTAAACAAAGAGGAGCTGACCGCTAAATCATTTGAAACCACAAACTTTTTGGCCTTTTCGCACCCCATCGTCCGGCCGCTATTGCGTTCCCAGCTCGAATTCTACATGCCCTGCACGGTGGAGAAAAAAACCGGCGGCCGGCAAGATGCCGACGCGCCGCGGGTTGACGAATTAGTGGCCACGGAAACGAATACGATCGCCAGCCAGGCCATTCGGGACAACCAACCCGTGGTGAGCTTTTTCCAGGATCGCCATGGGCCGCTCGCCGTGGCGGCCAGCGTGGAAAAAGGCAGCGTGCTGGGCATCGGGGCGGACCGGCGCTCGACGCGCATTGTGGTGATTGGCGACTCCATGGTATTATCCAATGGCATGTGGGATATTCTGGCGAACCGCGATTTCGGGTTGCAGTGCGTTAATTGGCTGGTGGACAATCCCCGGCTTATGGGAGGCATTGTCGCTCGGCCGGTGAAGGAATACCGAGTTATCATGAGCCAAAGCCAACTCACGAGTGTGGCGTGGATTCTGATGGCGGGCTTCCCGGGCGCGGTATTGTGCCTGGGCTTTTTGGTTTGGTTCCGCAGGCGCAGTTGATTTAACGCGCTGGCCGCCGGCGCGGGTGAGAGACGACATGAACCCGAGAAACACCTGGTTTTTAATTTTGCTGGCCGTTGGCCTTAGCGCGTTTATTTTGATCAGCGAACGCCAGCGCAACGTTCCCAACCGGTCGGCCGACCCCGTCTTGGGAGTGTTGCCCGCGTTCACGCCGGATACGGTCGCCAGCGTCGAAGTCCATGTGCGGACCAATTTGATCTTCCACGCGACCCGGACGAATTCCGAGTGGAAGCTCACCTTACCCATCCAATACCCCGCCGACGCCGCGCGCATCGAAGGGTTGCTGCCGGTGTTTAACCAGCTCAACAGCCAAGCCCACATTTCCGCGCAAGAGTTGCAGTCCAAGAACCAAACTTTGGCCGCCTTTGGTTTGGCCCCGCCGGCCGCCACCTTGATCATCAACGAAAGCACCAATCATTGGGAACTCCGCATTGGCGGCAAAACGATAGGCGACAAGCAAGTCTACGTCCAACTGGTGGGCAGCGAAGGCATCTACTTCACGAGCGCGGAGTTTTTGCGCTTGCTGCCCCAAGCGGTGGATGACTGGCGCGACCCCTTTTTATTGCGCATGAAAGGGCTGGCTTACAACCGGATGACCGTCAAGACGGCCACCGGCGGCTACGAACTGCAAGAGGACCCCTCGACCCGGCTTTGGAAAATCGCCAAACCGCTCGAAGCCCGGGCCAACAGCCTGCACATCGCGCGCATGTTGGAAACCCTGCGCAACTGGCAGGTTACTCGCTTTGTGGATAGCGGCCCCAACCTGGACCTGGAAGCCTATGGCTTGCGCCCGCCGGAATCCACGGTCACCCTCAGTTTGGGAACCAACGAACTCCTGACGGCTTACTTCGGCAAGAGTCCCACCAACGATGAGACGCTCGTGTACGCGTATTGCCCGGGCAGCCAACCCGCGATCGTGGCCGTGCCGCGGGACCATCTGGACATGCTCCGCGTCCCCTACACCATGTTGCGCGACACGCGCTTGCTTTCGACTTCCCTGGCGGAAGCGGAATTGATCGACGTGGATTGTCAGGGCGCCGAGAAGTTTTCCGTAGAAAAAAACCCGGCGGGCGGCTGGGGCTTGCTGGTGGGCACCAACAAATTCACGACCGACCCCGAGCTGATGCGCCATTTTCTGGGGGATTTCAGCACTTTGGGCGTGGTCGAATATATCAAAGATGTGGCGACGGATTTCGATTATGAAACCAATGGCTTGCTGCCGCCCAAGCGCCGTTACGTTTTCCGGAAATACTCGACCAACACCGTCATCGCCGCGACCAATCCGCCCATCGCCTGGGCGCATTTCAGTTTGGAGCATAACGGCAAAGTCAACGCCCGGGTCCTAGGCGAGAATTCGATTTACGCCACGCGCGCGGAAAGCGTCAACAAACTGCCGATTCAGCCGTTCCAATTGTGGGACCGCCAACTCTGGCAGTTCACCACCAATGAAGCCAAAGGTTTGGCCATCGTCGCCGGAGGGGAAACCAACGGGGTGACGCGCGACGCCACCGGGCAATGGCGTTACGTGGCGAATGGCAAGCCGCTGGAAGAAATGATGACCGGGATTTTGGATGAGCTCCTGTTTCGCTTGGGCAACCTGCGGGCGGAGGCTTGGGTGGCTTGCGGGGAAGATAAGACCGCCATGTACATCCTGCCCTCCCGCGCCTTCCGCCTCGTGGTGGACCTCGTTCGAGCGGGCAAACCCCAAACCTTGGAATTGGTCGTGGGCAATCAAGCCATGTCCAACAACCTCTACGCGACCACTATCTGGAATGGCAAAGTGGTGGTCTTCGAAATGCGCGCTTACACCTGCCAACCGCTGGTGGAGCTGGCTAATTACTGGCCCAAACCTCCCGTCGCCGCGCCCGGCAAGCCGGCGTCCCCCCCCTAAGCGTCTGTGTCCGCCCCACCTGGCT
>DBTJ01000014.1:8496-10320 GCA_002306985.1 Verrucomicrobia bacterium UBA1319 | reverse complement strand
GCAAGCGTCTGTGTCCGCCCACCCTGCCAAGCCCGCCTCCGCCAAGCCCGCCAAGCGCCCCTGCTCCTGGCGCCGGCGCTGGTTCCGCTGGTGCCGGATCTCGCTGCTAACCGCGGCGCTGCTGCTGCTCTCCGCGTTGTATTATCTCAACCGCGTGGGCTTGCCGGACATCATTAAAAACCCGTTGTTGGCCGAACTGCGCGCGCGGGGACTGGATGTTTATTTCAGCCGGCTGCGGCTGCACTGGTATCGGGGCATCGTGGCCGAGAACATCAACCTGGGCCAAGCTACCATTGCCTCGGGGCCGCAACTGTACATCGACGAAGCCGAGGTGCGCTTGAACCACGCGGCGCTGCGCCATTTCCGGCTCCAAATCGACGCCTTGATCATTCGCAAAGGCCGGTTTTGCTATCCCTTGCCCGCCCGCGGCGCCTATCCGGCCACGCAATTCAATTTGGACGAGGTCTCGGCGGAATTATTTTTCTTGCCGGAAGACCGCTGGGAGATCCGCCAGTTGGACGCCGTGTTTCTGCGCGCCAAAGCGCGCGTCCGCGGCGCCATCGACCATGCGTCGGCTTGGCGGAAGTCAACCGAACCCTCCCCGGCGGTCCCGCCGTTATCCGCCCGACAAGAATCGCTCGAACGCAATTTGCGCTCGGTGATGAAAACCATGACGGCGATCCAATTCACGGACGCGCCGCTGCTGGCCTTCGACTTTAACGTGGACGCGCGCAATCTGGCGACCTTGAAAACCAGCCTGGATGGTTACTTCGCGGGGGTTACCACCCCGTGGGGCGAAGGCAAGGAACTCACGCTCACGTTGCGCTCCCAAGCGGCCAATCCGGGCGATGACTTGGTGCAAACCGATATCCAGATCCGCGCCGACGAGTGGAAAGACGCCGGCCTGGCGCTGGCCAAGCCGTCGATCACCTGGCGCGTGTCGCACGCCATGGAAATCGCCAGCCCCCAGGAGGCCACCGGCGAATTGACCGCGGCCAACCTCACCCTGCCCTTGCTGACGCTGGATCACCTGCAGATGCAGTGCCAGGCGCGGGCGGGCGCGGGCGCTTCCAATTGGACCGCGCGGACCAGCCTCTCCTTTTCCGAGCTAGCCACGGACCCGGGGCGCTTGTCGGGCGGGCAAATGACGGCCGACTTTACGATTGATCCCCGGCAACCGCGCGCCGCCTGGCCCGCGCGACTGCCCAAGGGGGTTTCCGAATCCTGGGCCAAACGGCTGCAATCCCCCTGGTTGCCCGTGAAATTCGACGCGCAGATTGCGTTGACCAATGTGCAAAGCCGCTGGGGTTCGGCGGGGAAATTGAACTTGCGACTGGCGGCCTCCACTTTGACCACTTCGCCGGCGGTCTCCCCCACCGACGATTCGTTATCCTATTGGGCCTTGTTCATGCCCTATCAGTGCGCGTGGAAAGGCGAATCTTGGGATGTGCATACCCCCTGGCTGGCTTTGGATCGCGCGGCGTTTGAAGGCGATTGGCAGCCGCCCCGCCTCTCGATTCCCAAACTGGACGTCCATTTATATCGCGGCCACTTCGATGCCGCAGCGGCTTTGAACGCCGCCACCCGCGAAGCCTGGGCGCAGGGCGTCTCAAGTTTCGATGTTCACCAAATCGGCATACTGCTGAATACCAACGCCCAAAAGTGGCTGCGGCAATACACTTGGGAAGTGCCGCCCTTGGCCCAAGCCCGCGCCGCGGTGGTGCTGCCCGCCTGGACGAACAGTCACCCGGACTGGCGCCGGGAAGTGCTGCCCACCCTCAAACTCGACGGTTATGTGACAGGCGGGGCTTGCGCCTTCCGGGG
>DBTJ01000014.1:0-8232 GCA_002306985.1 Verrucomicrobia bacterium UBA1319 | reverse complement strand
GGGGCGCGGCCGCCGATAACGCCCGGCTGCATTTTTCCTGCGATAACGGGTCCTGGCACATTCCGGACCTTTTCCTAAGCCGGCCCGAAGGAGCGGTGGCTGTCGCTTACGCGGCCGACGTGCCGACCCAGGATTTTTATTGGAAGCTCCGTAGTTCCATCGATCCCCAAGCGCTCCAACCGTTGCTGGCCCCGCCGCAACGCAAGGCGTTGGCTTTATTCCAATTCACCGCGCCGCCTGAAATCCAGGGCGAGATCTGGGGCCGCTGGCACGCGGTGGAACGTTTGGGGTTCGCCGGCCAACTGGGACTCACGAACTTCACCATCCGGGGCGAAGCCTGCGACCGGCTGGATACGGCGGTGGCCTTCACCAATCTCTTTCTGAGCGCCACCAACATCCGAGTGCGGCGGGGGGAAGGCCATGTGGAAGCCGCCGGCGTGGGTTTCGATGCCGCCCGGAAACGCGGCGCACTCGAAACCACCAACCGGACGGGCACGCTCTACTTTACCAACGTCACCGCCCAAATCGAGCCCGGAGCCGTCACCCGGGTGATCGGCCCCAAAACCACCGCGGCGCTGGAGCCCTACCGATTCGGTAAACCGCCCCGCGTCCGGGTGAATGGCTCGATGGTGGTGCCGGGTCCGGACGATGCCGACATGGCTTTCGAGGTGACCGGCGGGCCCTTCCAATATTCCAAGTTTAACCTGCCCGAAGTCAGCGGCTTGGTGCTTTGGCAAGGCGACAGCCTCACCATCTCCAATTTTCAGGGCCGTTTCTATAAGGGTAACATTCAAGGCGGGCTGGATGCGGACATGCATTCGGCGACGGGATCGGACATCGCCTTTCAGCTTAACGTAACCAATGTCGATCTGCGCTCGTTCTTGAAGGACATGTCCACCAATTCCGAAAAATTGGAAGGCGTGCTTTCCGGCCAACTGGCGATCACCCATCTCAACTCGCAGGATTGGCAAAGCTGGTTCGGCCGGGGCCAGGCGCGCGTCGAGCAAGGCGTCATTTGGGATATCCCCATTTTTGGGTTATTTTCCAAACCGCTCAATCTCATTTCCGACGGTTTGGGCAACAGCCGATTTGAACACGCGGCGGGGGATTTCACGATCACCAATAGTGTCATTTACTCCAAAAACCTCGAAATCCGTTCCCCCTTACTGCGGTTGAACTGCGATGGCGCGGTGGATTTCGATCAACGGGTAAACCTGCGCCTGGACGCCGAGCTCTTTCAAGACACCTGGTTCATGCTGAAGCTTTTAGGCAAAGTGATCACGCCCTTCAATAAAGTCTTCGAATACAAGGTTACCGGCACCCTGCGCAAACCCAAAGCCGAGCCCGTTTACATTCCCAAGCCCTTTATGGAACTGCTGCATCCATTTCGGACCATCAAAGGCGTGATCATTCCCGAATCCGCGCCGGCTAAAGCCGCTTCAACAAACGCGCCGCCCGCCACTCCCGGCAAATAACCGCGCGCGCCTGGCCGGCGCGGGCATTCCCCCCGCCGCGGCAAAACTAGTGGGCGGCCGCAAATTCCTTGCGCAGTTCCTCCTTGCCCGCGCGGGCCGCGTTCCGCTGCTCCTCCGTGGCCGCCGGGTTATTGATAACCACCGCCAGGGCCGCCGCGGCTTCAAGCGGTTGTTTCAATTCCCGGTGCAGGGCGGCCAGCAGCAAATGACCTTCATAATCGAGCGGACTCTTGCGTAATTCCCGGCGCACCGCCTCGATGGCCTCGGCAAAACGCCGCTCCTCGGCGAAAATCCGGGCCGCGGTGTAATTGATCCGGAAACCGCCCTCGTCACTGCTAAAGCGACAGAGCCAGCCAAGGAGCCAGCCACTTGTGTAATGCGAAATCACCGGCGCCCATAAAAACGCGAGCAGCACCGTCAACCAAACCGCCAGAAATCCCCCGGCCACGCCTAAAACGGCCAGCCGCGCGATCAGCCAAACCAGGCCCACGCTAGGAATGATTTTGCCCCAGCGACGGGCGCGCAACGCCTCCGGTTGGGTGGCCCCAACGAACACCGCAAGGCTGATTCCGGCGGCGATCCAACTGGCCATATCAAAATAACCTCAGCGTATCCAGCACCGCCTTGACGCGGGCAACCTCATGCGTCCGGAACAGATCCGTTTTCCCCAAAGCCGCCAGCACCGCGAAGAACGGCTCCGCGCACCGGACCTCCTCGCCGAAACATTCGAACGCATGCGGCAAAGCATGGCAAACGGGGCACCCGAGCTCCCGCAACCGAAAACTGTTGGCAAACACCGTCATCTGATGCCGGATGCGCGTGGCGCTATCCCGCAAGTTCCGGTAATAAAACCCCAGCCCGGGATCGATCAATATACGGGTCACCCCAGCCTGCCGCGCCCGCTCAATGCCGCGTTGAAAAAACTCGCGCATCGCGCCCACCGGGTCCGCGCTAAAATCGAAATCCCCCACCGCGCGCACGTGCTCCCCTTGCACATAACACAAAATCACCGCCGCTTCATGGTCCGCAATCGCCCGAAAGATATCGCCGGTGGCATCCGCGCCCGTCAAATTGATGACATTCGCCCCCGCCGCCAGCGTTTGCCGGGCCACTTCCAGCTGATACGTCTCCACCGAAACCAGGCACCCCGCGGCGCGCAATTCCCGCACCACCGGCAGCAGTCGCCGGTTTTGCTCGCCCGCGTCCTGCGCGGCCGCGTGCGCCAATGTGGATTCCGCCCCGATATCCAGGAGATCCGCCCCTTGCGCCGCCAACACCCGGCCGCGCTGAATGGCCGCCTCCGCCGACAAACACACACTCTCACGATACCAGGAATCCGCCGACAAATTCACCACCCCCATCACCCGCGGGCCGGTGTTAAAAGAAAAAGGTTTGCCCCCCAACGAAAACGCCTCCACCCGGGCGTTGAGCCCGGCGCGGTGCCGTTCCGCCAACTCGGCGAGATATTCCAACGTCAACATGGTTTCCTCGTGAAATCGGCCGTTTTCCCGCATCCCCCCTCAAGCCAGCCGCTTGATTTACCAGCCCGTCGAACGAACCAAGCCATGGCCGCCACCCCGGACAAATCGCGCAACCCAGCGTTAAAATGGCGCGCCCGGCAGGACTTGAACCTGCGACCAACGGATTAGAAATCCGCTGCTCTATCCATCTGAGCTACGGGCGCAACCGTTAACTATCAATGACTTGCATAGATTTTTCGTCGGGGTCGTTTGCCACTTGACACCCAAACTTGACACCCTGACAATGCGCAGATGTCGAAAACACAGGCCGGATCGAGGGGCAAAACTTCCCCTCAATCGCCCAAGGTAAAGGCGACCTGGGTGCAAACGCGCACCCAATACCTGGTTCGTTGCGAGCCATACGGGACGTATTATGCCAGGATCAAGGAGAATGGCAACCCGAAGCGCTATTCACTTCACACGGATAGCGAAGCGGCAGCCAAAATCAAACTGGCGGATTTTTTGCGCAAGCGGCAAGGGACGAAGGGTGTCAAGTCGGGTGTCAAGTGCCCGGGGATAAAGGACCTTTGGGATGAGTACGAATTGACCTGGAAACCCGACCTGAGCGAGGGAACAAAGGAATATTACCGCGAAATCCGCGATTCTTTTCATCGGGGTAAAATATCCACGTTTACCGGAAAGGGACTTTCTGTTGGCGAAAGGGACGAATTGCCTGAAAAATGGCCCGAGTTTTTCGCCAAAGCGATCAACAAGCTTACCGAAAGGGATTGTCAACTCTGGTACAAGCAGTACTGCGAGGAATTCAGCCCCTCGCGATCCAATGCCGCTCTAGGGATAATCAACAGCATTTTTATCATAGCGATGAAGCAGCATTGGCGATCCGATAATCCCGCCGCAGATCTGAAGCGGCGGCGGCAATATAACTCCGAGGAGGACCATCGCCTCAACCCTGACGAGATACCGACCGAGGAACAGCTTGCCAAAATTGTCGAGTACCTCGAGTTAGTAAACACAGACAGCGCCAATACATGCAAACTCCTGCTCAACACGGGTTGCCGCATAGAATCCACCTGGCACCTGCGGTGGAAACACGTCGATGAGAAAATCAACCTCGTGTCCATCGTAAAGGCAAAGAATGGTCCATACAGCTTTCCCCTCCATCCCCCATTAAAGGCGTTTTTGGATAACCTAAAGCAAGGAGCCATTCCTGATCCCGAAAGTCTGATTTCAAAAGTAAGGTCGATAAAAAACTCTTTGCGCACAGCTGCCCAAAAAGCCGGCTTTAAAGGAAGCTGTACGCATCATACCATGCGTCACGTTTTTGCCACACGGGCACTCGAGGATGGCGTCGATTTCCAAACGCTCGCCTCGTGGCTCGGTCATAAGGATGGCGGCGAACTGGTCCGGAAGGTGTACGGGCACTTACGAAAGGACCACGTAGACGCCCAGTCCAAAAAAATGAAGATACGTAACGTTTGATGGAACTTTAGTCCCGAGGAATGATGACTTCTTCACCCCAAGGTTGGGGAGAGATTTTCACCATTTTTGGAAAAGTCGCGCCATCGTCGAATTCGAAATCCAATAGGCAGCATAGCAATGTTTCCTCGGTTTGCCCGACGTTAACGCAGAAGCTCGACCCGACATTTGTGTATTGCCTCTTGCTTTTTATCGGTGCGGCGTGATCGTGTCCGGAAACAACCACCATTGGATTGTATCTTCCTACAGCCAATTGCCATTGCGGATTCCATGTCCTGGGACCACCGATCACATTTTGTGCCGGAGGCTCATGCATTAACCATAATTATCGTCCCTTCGGCCCGAGCTTTCGCATAGTTTTCGGCAACCATTTTTCCACATCCACTGGAAGGGGTCTGATCCCGGATCCTGCGGGATCTAGGGTTACAACGTGACCTGCTTTGGGTATTAAATCGCACCATGGTTCTTCCCAACCTGTATGACAGGGGAATCCCAATATCGTTAAAGGTCCAGCTTCAAGGGCTGTCCCGTAGAGGGCATTAAGGGGCCTTTTTTCATGCGGCCATGAATACGCGAAATTGCTCCAGTTTGCTTCCTCGTGATTACCTCTCACAAAAACGATATGCTCCGTTTCAAGCTTGGCGATTTGCGCTGCGAGATCTTCCGCGTTTATCAGCCCTGTTTTGTCCTCCAAGGCGAAAAGAAAATCCCCCACGAATGCGAGGACATCTGGACAATGTTTTTGCACGGCATCAAGGACTTGTGCAAAAAGCCGGCTCGATTGATGTAGGTCAGCAATGGTCAGGACACGTACCCTCATTATGAACCTATTAAACCCAGTTTTTAGCAGAAAAGCAAGCCAACTCCAAATTCCTCCCAAAGCGGATCAGAATTTGCAGCGTTTTCTTGGCCCGAACACGAAGCCATTCTCGATAAACTAAATTGGGTGCTTGAATAGCGTAGACTTATTCTGATGTGAGCAATTTTCGAACCGCGGTATGCATGGGACAGTTAGGGGCCGTAATCCGAAGAAGGATATGGGGGTAGAGGCATGCAGCTGTCGATCATGATAAATAGATCTGGGGCTTATGGCCTCGTTAGAAAGGGGTATGGATCGCTTATGTGAAATAGAAAGGCCTATGTCATTCACCTTGCAACGTGAATTAGCGAGGGATGCCAGTTGATTATGAGCTTGATAAGGTAACGGCTTTGGAATAGTTCCAAGGCAACACAGGAAAGTCAGAACTATCCGTTACAGATTGAACAATTATCTGCCTAGCACGTTGGTCATATGGACACTACATCTCTACAACCCATTGACGCTAAGGATTTAGCGGTCGAGACAAACACATTCGAGCGTTACCTCCAACAACTGGGACTACCAACAACCAATGTAATTGCCTCAACGACGGAACGCCACGTGGTGGCTTCAAACCTACAATCATTCATGGCTGCACTGAGCACCGAGGAGAAACGAGACGCCCGGTACTTGTCGAAGTTCGTTGGAGCCTCAGCAATTGGTTTGTTCGACGCCGGGTTGAATTACGTTTGGAATGAGGTGGTTCTTAATTTACGGAAAAAGGCCGTCATATACGGCATTGATCTTTTTTTCGATGCAGCGGTGGGTGGGAAAACTCGGGATTCATACAAGGATGACCAAGATCTTGGAGGGCTTAAAGATTGCGTCCTTCTAAATACCTGTCTGAAATTAGAATTACTTTCAGAGATAGTTTATCGCAAACTCGACCACATTCTTACGATGAGAAACGAAGTTGCGGCATCGCACCCAAATGTTGCAAACATTGGAGGTTACGAACTCCTTGGCTGGCTTCAGACTTGCGTAAAGGATGTTCTTCAAGACAGGCCGTCGGAATCGGCAATAAGAATTCGTGGATTTGTTGAAAGCCTAAAGTCACGAACAGATGTTATAGATCCAGCGTCACTCGCTCGTTTTACTGACGAGCTACATAATCTTTCCCTGCCTCACGTTCACAATTTGCTGATAACACTCTTCGGGGTTTTCGTTGCTCCAGATACGAACCAAATTCTCAGAAAAAACGTGTCGCTTATCGCACCGAGAATTTGGAAATATGCAGAAGATAACGTCAAGTATAAGGTTGGAGCGACTATTGACGGGTATCGCACAAATCTTCAACAGGATCGATTGGAGCGAGGAATCGAGTTTTTAACAATCGTTGATGGAAGAATGTATGAGACTCTTCCCGCGAAAATTATCGCGCTTGAAAATTTGGCAGATAAACTCGAAGAGGCACATGAGGGGTGGGACAATTTCTACCATGAGCCGCCTGTCATGAAGGAAATCTTAGGTTTTTGTCGTGTTTCGACAGACATTCCACGCGAATCGCTTCCTAAGTTGACTCGAATTGTCCTTCGTTGCCGGATTGGACGTGGACTTTCTTATCGCGAAGGAGTTAGCCCCGCCGGAATACTGCTCTATGATCGATTCCTTGGGATGCTTGACGATGACGGAATCGCATTATGTTTAGCAGCGCTTTTTCATCCTGATATAAACTCAAAGTTGGATAACCCAATTTGCCAAAAACACCTGAACGCAGTCCTTAATATAATTCGGAAAGTCACCATTTCCGACGGTCTACGCGAAGCGATTGAAATCTTACTAAAAGATATTTCCAAAGCTGGGGAAGCTCGGAGAAATAAGAGGTTTGTGCAACTTACCTCAGCATTCATAAGATAATTTTGTTACTTCAACTACTTTCATCGAATGGTCGTGGTCCGAATCGCGGTCACCTCCAGTAAAAAGTTAGGAATGGTTAGGCGAAGTAGTCGTGGAGTAGGCTTGAATTCCACGGAAAATTAGGCAAATTAAGTCCATCTGAAGCGGCTTTTTAGTCCGAGTCTGCCCCCCTGGCACAATTCAGAAGCGGCTCATAATGAGTTAGTTGCGACGATTGTCAGGGCTTAAGTGTGTCCATAACTGTGCATAGCTTGGCTACTCCGCCAGAATTCGGATATACTAGCCCACTATTCTTTAACGTAAGTTCTCTGACGACGGCATTCTTGTGCTCATGACTAACATCTTGAAACAAAGATTACTGTCTCTACCGCCACCATGCGGGCGTGTTGACCTGTTCGACAAACTGAACGGAAACCGCGAAAGCCTCAACACCAAGGATAGGCGGCACGCGAGGGCTTGGGAATCACACGTATTAAGAACCACAGTAGCAACACTAACCCCGCTATGGTAGGAAGCATCGTCTCGAATGAGATAGATCCGATGTCCTCGCCGATAATAGGTAACCATTTTTTAGAATCAATCAATCATCCCGCCCAATCCGCACATAAAAGTTCGGCTTGGGTTAAAACTGTCGCCGTGGCTTTTTCCTGTTTGTCTGGTGGATAGCCGTGTTTACGGAGGATGCGTTTGACGGCGACACGGATTTTGGCGCGGACAGCCTCGCGTTCGGTCCAATCGATGGTGACGGTGTTGCGGATGGTTTGGACCAATTCATGGGCAATGGCTTTAAGAGCCGGCTCACCCAAAAGGCCGCGCAATATTAATTCTGTAAAATCTTTCATCTGGCCAAGGGCGGGTATTATGGTTTGGTGTATTCCGGCTTCATGTTGAGATAAATATTGTCGGTTTCCCACGGGTCGCTTTTTTCCATGAGCAGGGCGGTGATCAAACGTAAAAGCGAAGCTTCATTGGGAAATATGCGCACAACGCGCGTGCGGCGTTTGAGTTCCTGATTGAGCCGCTCGGCCGCGTTGGAGGTGCGCAGGCGGCGGTGATGTTCCAGAGGAAGTTGGAAAACCGCCAA
>DBTJ01000017.1 GCA_002306985.1 Verrucomicrobia bacterium UBA1319 | reverse complement strand
GCGGCGCCAAATACGGCATCGCCACTTGCCATTTCTATTGGGTGGGCGCCATTCCCGCCATGATCTTTCTGGCCGTGTACATGATGCCGTTTTATTACGGTTCGAAAGCGCGGTCCGTGCCGGAATATCTCAAGCTGCGCTTCGACGAGCGCACCCGCTGCTTGAATTCCCTCACCTTTGCCGTCATGACGGTGTTTGCCTCGGGTATTTCCATGAACGCCCTGGCCAAGCTGCTCAACCAATTGCTGGGTTGGGATTACAATTTAAGCTTGTGGATCTGCTCCGCGGTGGTGCTCGTGTACGTGTTCAAGGGCGGGTTAACCTCGGCGATTTACACCGAAGTGCTCCAGTTTTTCATGATCGTGCTGGGCTTCGCTCCGGTGGTCTACTTGGGACTAAAAGATGTCGGGGGCTGGGATGCGATGATCAAAGCCTTGAGTGGCGTGGCGCAAAATCCGGCGCAACTCGGCCTGAAGCCGGAAGGTTTCGCCTATGCGGATAACGCTTGGACGAGCGCCTGGCAGCCCTTGATCGGCGGTACCACCAAGAACCCCATGGGGGTGGATTTGTTCGCCATGGTGTTCGGCTTGGGCTTCGTGCTTTCCTTCGGGTATTGGTGCACCAACTTCCTGGTGGTGCAGCGCGCCATGGCCGCGCGCGACATGGGCGCCGCGCGCCGCACGCCGCTGATCGCCGCCGTGCCCAAAATGTTGTTCCCGGCGCTGGTGATTCTGCCGGGCATGATCGCGGTGGCTTTGGCCCTGCCGGGCAAAGATGGCTACCGGTTGCCACCCAAACGCATTGACACCGCCGTGTACGCCAAGGCGATTCCGGCGGTCAAAGCGGCCGCCACTCAGGCGGTCGCCGCGGAGGTGGCCTTCAAACAGGTGTCGGATGCCGTGGGCATGAAAATGATCCCGGCCAAGGTGGCCGAGGTGGTCAAAGCCGCGCCGACGCTCGATGAAACGCAGTTGAAGGAGCAATTGCAAAATGCGGTGGCCGAAAACGATTACGACGGGGTGATTCTTTCGCTGGTTAAAAAATACTGTCCGCCCGGCTTGCTGGGATTGGCGTTGACCGCGCTGCTCGCCTCGTTTATGTCCGGCATGGCGGGCAACGTCACGGCCTTCAATACCGTTTGGACCTACGATCTGTACCAAGCGTATATGGCGCCCAATAAGAGTGACGCGCACTATATGTGGATGGGCCGGATGATCACGGTGGTAGGGGTGCTGCTCAGTATCGCGTGCGCGTATGTGGCCAGCAATTATTCCAACGCGATGGATATTTGCCAGCTGGTGTTTGGCTTTGTGAACGCGCCGCTGTTCGCCACCTTCCTGTTGGGCATGTTCTGGTCGCGCACCACCAGCCACGGCGCCTTTTTCGGTCTGCTGGGCGGCACGCTGACCTCCGCGCTATTCCATGGCTTGACGATTTCCGCGGGCAATGCGCCGGGCATCAAAGGCGCTTGGATCAGCAAGGTTTCGGAGTTTCCGAGCGAAATGGCCCAGAATTTCTGGCTGGCCAGTTTCGCCTTCGGCGCTTGTTTCTTTTTAACGGTGGTTATCTCGGTGGTTACTAAACGGACCAAGACCGACGAGGAACTTAAGGGCTTGGTTTATTCTATGACCCCCAAGATGGTGGAAACCGAGAAAGTCTGGATCCTGCGCCCCGCCGTGTTGGGGTTAGTGCTGCTTTTCTGCTGCTTGGTTTTGAACGTGATTTTCTGGTAAAAGGATTTTTATGAGTTTCGATTTGCGATATCCCGTCGGTATGATGTTCAGCTTGTTTGGCGCCTTGATGGCCGGCTATGGCCTGTTCGGCGATTCCAAGCTCAACGAGCGTTCCTTGGGCATCAACATCAATCTCTGGTGGGGTTGCGTTTTGCTCATCTTCGGGTTGGTCATGTACACCCTGGCGGTCCTGGGCAAGAAAAACAGCAAATAGCCAAGCCCGCTTATTTTCGGCCGGTAACCTTCCGAAACGGTCGCCGGCCGCGGTATTACGATTTAAACGTGATTTTATAGCTGCGAGGTTTGGGAATCGCCCTATGATGGGCGCATGATCGCGGCGGATCGTCTGGTTAAAACATTTCGTGACCGAAAACGCGGGGAGATTCGCGCGGTCGATGGGGTTAGCTTTCAATGCCAGCCCGGCCAGATATACGGGTTGCTGGGGGCGAACGGCGCGGGGAAAACCACCACCTTGCGGTTGCTGGCCACCATTCTTCAACCCACCAGCGGCACGGCTCAAGTGGCGGGTTTCGATGTCACCACCCAACCCGGCGAGGTGCGCGCCCGCATCGGATTCCTTTCTACCGCCACCGCCCTGTACGGTCGTTTGACCGCGCGCGAAACCATCGAGTACTTCGGCCGGTTGAACGGGATGGATGAGGAGCTGTTGCAACAGCGGGCCACCGCTCTGCTGGAGCTGCTGGAGTTGAGCCAAGCGGCCCATGGCCGTTGCGACAAACTTTCCACCGGCATGAAACAAAAGGTCTCCATTGCCCGGACTTTGATTCACGATCCCCCGGTGATGATTTTCGACGAGCCGACTTTGGGCTTGGATGTCATGTCGGCGCGCGCGATTACCCGCTTCATTCGTGAATGCCGGGATCGCCAAAAAACCGTCCTCTTTTCCAGCCATGTGATGTCGGAAGTGGAGAAGCTTTGCGATCGCATCGGTATTTTGCATCAGGGAAAGCTGCTGGCCGAAGGCCCGCCGGCGGAACTCAAGGCGCGGGCGGGGGTGGCCGATTTGGAGGATGCTTTTGTGCGCATCGTGGAGGGCTTGCAATGAATTGGCGGCGTATTCGCACGGTGTTTCGCAAGGAACTGGTCGACGCGCTCCGCGACCGGCGGACGATTATTTCAACGATTATCGTGCCGATTATTTTGTTTCCATTACTCACGATCGGGTTTGGCGCCGTGGCCGCCAAAGCGGTCAAAAAAATGTCGCAAGAAACGCCGTCGGTAATGATCCTGGGCGCGGAGTACGCGCCGGATTTAGCCGCCCAATTGGCCACCAATCGCGCCTTCACGGTGACAAAACCGCGCGCGAATTATGTGGCCGAAATCAACGACAAACAATTGCGGGCCGCGGTGGAGATTCCCCCGGGATTCGAAGCCGCGCTGCTCGCCGGCAACGCCCCGCCACCGGAAATCAAAATCTGTCACTACGCCTCCGAGATGAGATCCGAGTTCGCGGTGCGTGCCCTCCAAAAAGCGCTGTTAGATTATCGGGATCAGATCGTCGCCAAAAGGTTGCGGGATAAAGGCATGAATAGTGACGTGCTGCGTCCATTTGAAACGCTTCAGCAAAATGTGGCTTCGGCGAAAAAAGTGGGCGGCAACCTGCTGGGAGGGTTGGTGCCCTATATGCTGATCCTCCTCTGCCTCGTCGGGGCGATGAATCCGGCGATGGATATCACGGCCGGCGAAAAAGAGCGGGGCACCATCGAAACGATTCTGGCGAGTCCGATCACGCGTTTGGAGCTCGTTTTGGGCAAGTTTTTCATGGTGCTCACCATGTCGCTCTGCACCACGGTTATCTCGCTGCTTTCGTATGGGCTTACATTCTCGCTACCGTTTTTTGCTTTGCGCGAATTAACCAAATCCGGGCCGGTCAGCTTGGATCTGAGCCTTGGGTCCGTCCTTTCGCTATTTGTGTTGGTGGTGCCCTTGGCCATTATGTTTTCCGGTTTGCTATTGGCCACTTCCGTTTTCGCCAAAAGCTATAAAGAGGCGCAAAGCTACGTTTCCCCCTTGATGGCTCTAGTCATTATTCCCGCCGTTGCGGTGATGATGCCGGGAGTCGACCTGAATTTCAGCTTGGCGATGATCCCAATTCTAAATGTCAGCTTAGTTTGCAAGGAAGTGTTGAGCGGGACCTATCATTGGGGGTTGATTTCCATTGTATTTCTCTCCTCCTGTGGCTATGCGGCCATTGCGCTCTCGTTAGCCGTCCATTTTTTCAAAAAGGAAGCGGTTCTATTTCGGTCCTAAGAAACCCGGCGAAATGGGTTGAAAGGGCTCAGCCAAGGGTGGTCTTATTGAATTCAATATTCACATCATATTGATAATTAATTAGATGCGATAGAATTTGCCCTTGCTCGATGACGTTTGCATTTTTGGAGCAGGAGCCTACCATAGGTCTCTGAATAGCTGGCAAGACCCAGCGTCCAATGGGTGACCTTATGAAAAAGGTGATTTTAAAAGTGGTAGTGCCGCGGGCTGGAATGCAAAAGGCCGTTTCGGCGGTGGCGAGGATTCCGGCTGGTGGCGCAGCACCCATGGCTTCCGCCTGCCATCCACGAAGTTAATGTTTTCATCCTGACAATTGATCTCGCTGCTTCCCGCGGCGAAACCATTGGATATAACCCGAACATAACGATTGATCTCTCTTTTATGAATACTCGATTCACGGCCCAGGTTTTGACCCTTACCATGACTGCGGGTGCGCTGCTCCTGGCAGGATGCGCTTCCGGTGTTAAGAACCCATCGGGCGTGCCCGTTACCGAAATGAAGGCGGATGAACGCGGATTTGTGGCGGGCACCGGCGTGGAATCCCAAGATTTAGTGGCGGTGACCGATAAGATGGCGCGCAGCATTCTCGGCATTTCTGAGATTGTGAACGCCAAGGGCACTCCGCGCATTGTGTTAAAACCGGTGGATAACGAAACGCGGTTCCCCATCAACAAAGACATTTTCTTGACCCGCATTCGCACCCAATTGAATTCTAAGGCGGCTGGCCGGGTGCGGTTCTTGGCGCGGGACAGCATGTCGACCCTCGAACAGGAGCGCGCCTTAAAGCAATCCGGCCAGGTGACGAGCAGCAGCGACCCGAATGTGGTCGAATTCAAAGGCGCCGACTTTTTCTTGACCGGCAAACTCCAGGGCTTGAATACGCGCACCTCCGCCGGCACGAGCGACTACATCTTGTATTCCTTCCAGCTGATCGATGCGCGTACCAGCGATATCGTTTGGGAAGACTCGGCTGAAATCAAGAAGCAGGGTCTGGAAGACGCCGCTTACCGCTAGAAGTTCGCCAAGTTCCAAAGCGCGGGCTATATTGGGCTTAGGCGGGTGTAGGTGCGATTTATCACTCTCGCCAAGCGTTGGCGGGGGGTGATTACCTTGGAACCAGCAAAGTGAACCGCATGAAATGCATTGAACAAAGCAGGCTCGCCTTGTCACCCCGGCTTGCGCGGGGAAGGGCGACTATAGCTTGGCTCGCCGGCGAGGGACGAAACTGGCGAAGCTTGGCGTCCGCTCTGGCTATGCTGCTCTTCATGGCGGGATGCGCCACGGAAACGACGCATATTTACCTTACGGGAGATCCCTTGGTGGATGCCCCTAACGCCATAGCCAAAGGGCCTGAGCGAGATAAAGTTGTCTGGCAATACCGACTGGCGGCGGCGGAAATGCGCAAGACGCAATTCGCCGGGGCCAAGCAGAATCTGGATTCCGCCCTCGCCCGGTTAGCCGGCATTTTTGGCCCGGATAAAAATGCGAAACGCTCCCGGGGTCTGTTTCGTGAGGAATCCAGGAAAACCTTCCTCGGCGAGCCTTACGAGCGGACTATGGCCTATTATTATCGCGGCATCCTGTATTGGATGGACGGCGAGCCGGACAACGCGCGCGCGTGTTTCCGCAGCGGTCAATTTGAGGATAGCGACACCGAAGATAAACAATATTCGGGCGATTATGTGTTGCTCGATTATCTGGACGGGTTGGCCACCACCAAACTAGGCGGCGACGGATCCGACGCCTTCAAACGCGCCCAAAAGAATTTTAAATTCGGGGCGCTGCCCGCCTATGATCCGCAAGCTAATGTGTTGTTTTTTCTGGAAATGGGCCGCGGCCCCACCAAATACGGCGCGGGGGAATATCACGAGGAACTGCACTTCAAGGCGGGGCAATCCGAAGCCAAGGCCGCTTGGATCAAAGCGGGCGGACTCAGCTGCAAATCCGGGTTTTATGATGATGTCTCCTACCAGGCGACCACGCGCGGCGGGCGAGTCATGGACCATATTTTAGCCAACAAAGCGGTGTTCAAGTCCGCTACGGACGCGGTGGGTAACGTGGCCATCATTGGTGGGGCGGCCATGGCTATCGCGGGTGACGGCGCGGTGCGCGAGGCGGGCATAGGCTTGGCGGCTTTTGGCGTGTTGAGCAAAGTGGTGGCTTCCGCCACCACGCCCGCGGCGGATACCCGCGCTTGGGATAATTTGCCGCAGTATATTGGTTTTGCGGCCATGCGTCTGCCGCCCGGCGACTACGACGCCAGTGTTGAATTTTATGGCGATGGAAATCGTCCTTTGCCATACCTAAACAAAATTGTGAAAATCAAAGTGCCCGCGACTTCGAAAGATGTCGTGGTGTTTGTTAGCGATCAATCGATCACTCCCCAATCATATGAATAAACCCAAATTGTTGCTTTCCGCACTCGCCCTAGGCGCGCTCGTTTTTGCTGGTTGCCACGGGGGGGCATATGCGCCGGTCAACACCACCAAATACGATTTGGAGAACAAACTGGGCTTCGTCGACATGGATTCCGGCGCGCAGCGTTCGGTGACGTGCAGCGGCTTGCAGGAACGAACTTTGCCCGATGGGCGTTTCGAGGTGACCGCCAATGTGCGTAACCGTGAAAGCCGCCGCATCCAGGTCCAGATTAATTGCGTGTTCAAAGACGCCCAAGGTTTCCCCACGGGCGACGAAACGCCCTTCCAGACGCTCATTCTGACGGAAAACGCCCAGGAAGGGGTTAAGTTTACCAGTATGAATAATCTGGCGCGCCGCTATACGATCCGTGTGCGCCAGGCCCGTTAGTTTTGTTCCGTTTTTATATCCGAGAAAGGATTGTATTATGAATCAGCTCACGCTTGCGTTGCTGGGTTTGCCGCTCTCCGTTATGGCGGAGCAGCCCACTCAGCCTGTCCCGATGGCTCCGCCGCCGCCGCCGCCCGTGGTGGTGGCTCCGTCCGCGCCGGTGCCTGGGGAAGTCACGGCGGTCGTGGTGACCAACATTGTGATCGTCACTAACGTGGTGCCAGTAACCAGTGTGGTGTTAGTCACCAATCCTATTCCCCAGCCGCAGTTCGTTTACGAACAGAAATTAATGGGAGGGCGCGCGCCTTTGGTGACCCCGGAGCAGGCGCGTACCTTGATCGAGATCTTTCACACCAATTACGCCAAGCTCGGCAGCCCGCGGTTTTTGATCTATGTGAACCGCGAATTGGTGGATGAAAACACCGGGATGAAAATCGCCGGGCGCACGGAGCACACGGAGCACATCAAAGGCCAGATTTCCGGCGAGGGCGGACCGAATGGACAGACCGCCTCGGTGGCGTTGCCCGGGGGCTTGACCGCCAGCGGGGATATCAAAATCTCCCCCACCGATCCCAAAGCCGGTCAATCCGGATTAGCCTATGACGGGCAAAAAGCCGCCAACGATAACACCTACAAATTTCAGGA